>JAOUGQ010000227.1 GCA_029865515.1 Nitrospirota bacterium | reverse complement strand
ACGGTTCTCCCCGCAACCAAAGATGAACATAATCCTGTTTCGACATCATGGTGTGAGTGACAATGGCATACAACCCTTCTGTTTCCCCAAACAGAGAAGTCGAGGCATTAGAACAAAACGCCAGGAATCCAATGACCAGAAGGAGCGGAATATGGAAAGCAGGGCGATAAAGGAAAGTGGCCCAGGAGGTGTTCATCAGAAAAATGGAAAAAACTGACTGCCCGCGATGGTCATTTCCAGTAAGAAGTGGGCACACCCTACAACAAAGACCCTGGGCTTGTTAACCCAAGCGATAAATCAACAATTCTCTTATCTCATAATCCAAGGAAATCGGGACCGACTCAGGGACTGTGGCATCTGTAAAATCTCTTTAAGTCATTGAACACATTCCATGCATCATCACTCTTCAGAGAGAATACACGCAGCCGAGCGAATTGGAGGAACATGCCCTAATGCACGGTTGGCCACCAGAAATACATGATAAGCGTAAGGCCTGGCGTTGAATCCCAAAAGTCATCAAGCCGGGGGGAGTGTGAAATGGCGCGCCCGGAGGGACTCGAACCCCCAACCCTCGGTTCCGAAGACCGATGCTCTATCCATTGAGCTACGAGCGCGTAAGGAGTTGCCTTTATACATCCCGGCAATGCTCCCGTCAACCGACTTTCTTCCCCCTCAGAACTTCCCAACACCTTACTTTGCTCACCACCCCCATGTGCTGATCGGCCATTTGGCAGAATTACCTCATTTGCCTCCCTCGTCTGGGGAATAGTCACAAATACTTCTGTTGGGTTTGAATGGCCTGAAGCAAAGGGGGGTCCCACAGTTTCTGAAAAAGTAGGAATCACATGATACGCACCGAACAGCTTACACCCGACACGATGATGTTTCATGTGCGAGGGCGATTTAATCCACAGACTGCGAAGGAGTTGAGTTTGTCGGTCTTTCGTTCATACCACTTAGGGTTCCAAACGTTTCTTTGCAACCTGAGTCGGGTCACTCTATTGGATGAAGGAGCAACCAACCAGCTTTCGCTGATTGGAGACGGATTGCGGAATAAAGGGAAAATTTGGAGAGTGATCGGTCCCCTTTCTTCGAGCGGGGAGCAGCTTATTCTCCGCACCTCTCTTCAGCAGCTTCCTCATGCAACCTGGAATTAAACCTCCTCCTTCCCGGAATGTCACTGTCGTCTATCCTTCTCCGGTCAAATAAAAAACATGTTTCGACTATCAACTCTCTCAAGTCCTTTTCGAATTCACCTGAAACCCCAACCACCTCGCCTACTTCTGGTCCTTGTAAACTTCTGGCAGAAACTTATCTTCTTCTTTTTGAGGAGAGATGCCTGAGAACACATTGGGGGACATGACGGAAGGAAAAATATCCACCAATGACCGGCGGGATAATAAAGTAGACCACCAACAGATTTCTTTGCTGATTTCCAATCAGAGGGATAGCTAATACGATTCGGGGGCAGGGAGATCGACTTCGGATTGAGTGGCTTCCGGGACTAGTTTTTCTAGACGACGATGATAGTCACGAAGACGTTGTTGCTGGGGTGGGGTAAATTTAACGGTTCCTTGATTGTGCAATTCCACCAACTTTTCGACGCATTGCAAGAGGGGAGGAACGGCATCTAATACTTTGCCGGCCTCAAACGCCTCTAATGACTCTACGAATAATGGCGGAAGAGTCTTATACATGACTCCAACCCGGTCACGAAATCGATAGACTGTTTCCTCATAGGCCTCGACTGCCTCCGGGGTCGGACGAACCCCACCTGGCAAGGCCAGAATGGACTTGGCCGGTACCTTGGCGGCAAACGCCGCTAGACTGGCAATCAGTTCTCCTAAGGTATCAACCACCTGCCCTGGTTCCAGTTTTGGCTCCTTTTTCATATGTCGGAATCTACTCCAAAACCTTGGCTCCCTGTCAAGACGACAACGCCTCGGCCTTGCCCTTTAACGCATTCCGCACGGCCACCATATCTTCTGGCAATTCCGCGGAAAAGGTCAACTGTTGATTGGAAACGGGATGCATAAAGCCGAGCACCTTGGCATGTAACATTACGCGGGGAATTGTAATCCCTCCAACAACCATGACTTTTTTCCCGCCATAGGTTTGGTCACCCAAAATGGGGCATCCGATAGCCTTGAGGTGGACCCGAAGCTGATGCGTCCGTCCTGTGCCAGGGAATAACTCCACATGTGAGGCCACGATCCCAAACCGCTCCTTCACCCTGTAGCTGGTCAGCGATTCCTTTGGATTTGTGGTGCGGGCAGAAAAGGTTTTCCGGTCTTTAGTATCTCGCCCGATCGATAACTCAATCCGGCCTTCCCGTGTTTTTGGACCACCCCACACCAGCGCCTCATAGACGCGGGTAATCGAATGTCCTTTAAATTGTCCGGCCAATGACCGGTGAGCCTGATCAGTTTTTGCCACGACTAATATTCCTGTCGTTTCCTTGTCCAGTCGATGCACCAACCCCGGACGCTCCTTTCCTCCAATAGATGAGAGATGCCCTTCTCCGCTTTGCATATGATGCAAGAGCGCGTTGACTAACGTCCCGCTCCAATGGCCCGGCGCGGGATGGACAACGAGGCCTGCCGGCTTGTTGAGGACGAGAAGGAAATCATCTTCATACAAGATGACAAGGGGAATCGATTCAGGATTGATTTCAATGGGCTCGGGACGGGGAACCACCAGCACAATGTGATCACCGGGCCTGACCTTGTGGCTGGGTTTCACAACCTGACCACCGACGGTGATATGGCCGTCTTCAATTAATCGTTGGAGAGCTGTCCGGGAGAAATAGGGTTCACGGTTGGCGAGAAAATGATCGAGGCGCTTGGGCGATTCGCCCGCGGTGACGATGAACTCCGTCCGCGTGGCGACATGCGGCATGGCTGGCAAAAAAGAAAAAGGTGATCAATCACTCTACAAAGGACGGAAACCGGCCTTTTCCCGAAGGCGGCTGGCAATTTTTTGCCGGAGTCTGGCTTTTTCCAAGCTGACGCGAGCTTCTTCAAGCTCTGAGGGCAAACCGCCTCGCTCCAGACGCTCTTCAGCTTTTCGAACGGCAGCCTCGGCCCGTTCCACATTGATGTCTTCGGCTTTTTCGGCAATTTCAGCCAGAATCGTCACTTTAGTCGGCGTGACTTCAGCAAATCCCCAGAGTACAGACATATAGTCGGTCTGATCACCCACACGGTATTGCAATTCACCAATCCGCAAAGTGGTCAGAAAGTGACAATGACCAGGCAGCACACCGAAATCTCCCTCACTCCCAGGAGCCGACACATAGTCGACTTCCTGACTAAGCAAGCGGTGGTCTGGCGTGACCACCTCCAAAAGAATCTTCCCTGAGGACTCTCCAGCCATTATCGTTTATATCCGAGTTTTTCAGCTTTTTCGATGGCTTCTTCAATGGGCCCAACCATATAGAAGGCCTGCTCGGGCAGATCATCATATTTGCCATCCACGATTTCTTTGAAGCTCCGAACCGTATCGACAAGCTTGACGTATTTTCCAGGAGATCCCGTAAAGGCTTCTGCCACATGGAACGGTTGAGAGAGAAAGCGTTGAAGCTTTCTAGCCCTTGCCACTAGTTGTTTGTCGTCTTCCGACAATTCGTCCATTCCCAAGATGGCGATAATATCCTGGAGATCTTTATACCGCTGCAGGGTGCCTTGCACCCGTTGCACCACCTGGTAATGCTCCTCACCCAGAATATGGGGATCTAAAATTCTTGAAGTCGAATCCAATGGATCGACCGCAGGATAGATCCCTAACTCGGCCAATTGCCGTGACAACACCGTAGTGGCATCCAGATGCGCAAACGCCGTAGCCGGGGCAGGGTCAGTCAAGTCGTCAGCCGGCACATAAATCGCTTGAACCGAGGTGATGGATCCCTTCTTGGTCGAAGTGATCCGTTCTTGCAAGGTCCCCATCTCCGTACCTAAAGTCGGTTGATAACCCACGGCTGAGGGCATTCGACCGAGCAAGGCGGATACCTCCGAACCTGCTTGAGTGAATCGGAAAATGTTGTCGACAAAGAGCAGCACGTCCTGATGCTCCTCATCACGGAAATATTCTGCAATGGTCAGTCCGGTGAGTCCCACGCGGAGACGCGCCCCTGGAGGCTCATTCATTTGACCATAGACCAACGCGGCTTTCGATTTGGCGAAATCATTCGGATCAATGACCTTGGACTCCTGCATCTCATGCCAGAGATCATTGCCTTCACGAGTCCGCTCACCGACACCGGCAAAAACTGAGAATCCGCCATGGTGGAGGGCAATGTTATTGATGAGTTCCATGATAATGACGGTTTTCCCCACGCCGGCACCACCGAACAACCCGACCTTCCCTCCTTTGGCATAGGGTTCCAAGAGGTCAATAACCTTAATGCCGGTCTCCAGTATTTCCGTTTTGGTTTCCTGGTCTTCTAGCGCAGGGGCCGGCCGATGAATAGACCACCGTTTTTGCGTTTTGACGGCACCGAAGCCATCGACGGGATCACCCAACACATTGACCACCCGTCCCAGTGTTTCCCGTCCTACGGGAACAGAAATCGGGGCACCGGTATCTTTCACCTCTAAGCCACGGACCAATCCATCGGTCGAGGACATAGCAACCGCCCTCACCCGGTTTTCCCCAAGATGCTGGGCCACTTCCATGGTGACCCGGATGTCCGCCTGTCCGCTCTGATCTCCCGAGCTATGGGTGATCGTTAATGCATTAAAGATATTTGGGAGTTTCCCCGGAGGGAACTCCACGTCCACCACCGGTCCAATGACTTGAATGACTTTTCCATTTACCACATCCGTACCCACCATAGACTCCTTGGTTGAAAAAGATTGGTGAACGGCGCACGGGGAACCCTGGCCGGTCATGATCAACCTTCGATTTATTTCAGGGCCTCTGCGCCTCCCACAATATCCATTTCATGTTCATGGCTTCAGTTATTTTCTGCCTGTTATTGAAGGGCCAAAATTTACGTCCATGACGTGACATGGCAAAAAATTTTACGTGGTTTGGTCATAACCTTCAGACTTTTTAAATTCGGAGATGATTTGTTTTAATTTCCCCCCAAATTCATCATCCATTTTCTTTT
>JAOUGQ010000226.1 GCA_029865515.1 Nitrospirota bacterium | reverse complement strand
GTTCATTTTTCACCCCGATCACAGACCCCACTCCATAAATAGCCTTGGACTCGTCTTTATTTAAGACGCCCGATCCTTCCTTGACCCAATTCGGGGGACCTCCACAGGCCACAAGAAAGCAGGCCACAAGAGCGACTCCTCCGATGCGAATCACACACTGACGCATGCCATGTAACGATAGATTCATGTCGTGTCCTTACATTTTCAGAGAAAATTTCATGAGAGTTGCATTTCCGATGGGCTGAGAAAATGCTAGCATTGGACCCACAACCTGTCAAGAAAATTGGTTTTTTACCGTCTGACCTGCCTCACATCGAATATCAGTTTATGATCATTCGAAGAAACGCAGGAAACAAGGAGGACACAGTGTGGCTGAAGTAACAATTGAAGATGGCATTATTCGAGTCAAAGAACTCGATATCCAGGATGGAAAAGCCGCCAAGGTATTGGCGGAATATCCGGAAGCCAGGTGGGCAGAAATCACGAGGCGTGCGTTAAAAATCGGACTAGGGTACTTGAAGGGAGGCGCACAGGATTAACGGTTCTCCCCTTCACATAGGACCAGAGCACTCGACATGAGCATAGAGGAACCGCAACAATGCGGTTCTACCTCTTTGCGGCAACCAGAATTAAAGGGTTTTTGACGAGTTGAGCACCTATGCCTGTTGGACATGAACAATAAACCTGTTTAACTGATCCTCCCCGTGGAAGACAGGGATCTCAGCCAAGGCGGCATACTGAGTCTGTACTAAATGTTGAAGAAGTGCCTGCTGATGAGATGGGACCCCCAAAATCGTCCCGAATGCGTGTAAATACTCGCCTTTCCCCTGGGCCATTTCTTGGAGAAGGTTATCGTAATTGGTGGCCACAAAAGCTCTGGCATGTTCACCGCTTTTAACGAGACCCTCTTCCGTCCACCAGGATTTCCCGGAGGTGGAAGACAGAAATTCGGTAGTTCCGTCCGTGGTCGTATGGAGTGTGGTTTTCAGAGTGCAGCCGGAAGAACTGACCAATATCAGCAACAACCACACTGCAGGACCTTGAAATTGTCTAAATTGAGTATCATATGACCTTCCCCGTCTTTGTGAATGGACATGACAGAGAGATGGATTCACTTTAAAATTATTCCCAGATCAAGTAAACAAAACCTTGCCATTTTTCGCTACAAAAAAAACAACTAAGGTCTGGATGGGTCCAGCCGACTAATTTCGATACACTCTGGGTGAGAAAACTATCATGCTCAAACCTCACGATCATCTTGAGTTAACACGCCGGGGGATTTCCGCCTATCAAGTCGAAGCCCAACTCCAGCGACTGCGTCACGGGGTCCCCCCCATCACTATTATCCGCCCATGCCGTGTGAACGATGGAATCATTCAACTCCGTCCCGAACAATTCCCGCATTATCAACAACAGTTTGAAGCCGCCCGACAGGCGGATCGAATCAGCAAATTTATTCCGGCATCCGGAGCGGCCACTCGCATGTTTAATGATCTCCTCAAGTATTTAAGCGAAGGCGCCTCCAACAATTCACCCTCCAATCAGGCTCAACCGATTCCTCATGCTGTCGACCAGGCATGGAAACGACTTCAAGATTTCCCCTTTATTCCGGACTTAGAGACCTATCTTCATGGACAGGGACAGGCCCCTCCCATCTCTCAGCACACGCATGATATCGACACCATCCTTCAAGCCGTGTTGTGGGCACCCGGCCTCGGCTATGCCGAATTGCCCAAGGCGCTTCTTCCCTTCCATCGATACCCTGAGGGTCCCCGCACCGCACTCGAAGAACATGTCCATGAAGCTATCCGGTATCACCCCAATACCACAAAACCGCTCAAAATCCATCTGACCGTTTCTCCGCAATATGAACAAATCATCAAGGACCACCTGCACGCCATTGAGCAGGCGTTGCGTCAGGAGGGGTGGAAACTTGACCTCACGGTCTCCATTCAAAAGCCTTCAACTGACACGGTCGCGCTGGACGCTGACAACCAGCCATTTCGAGCCCAGGATGGAACATTGGTTTTTCGACCCGGAGGACATGGCGCACTACTGGAAAATTTAAATGAATACGAGGGAGACATTGTCTTTATTTCGAATATTGATAACGTCGTCCCCGACCATTTGAAAGATCCTATTGTCGGATGGAGAAAGGCGTTAGGCGGGTACTTGATTGAGCTCCAACAACACGTATTCCATCATATACAACAACTCAGTTCGGTCCCGGCGGATGCAACAAGTGTTCACCAGGCTGAAGTCTGCCTCCAACAGGAACTGCTCCTGCAACTTCCCCAATCCTATCGAGAATTGGCCCTTCCGGATCAAGCCACATTGTTGAAACAGTATTTCGATCGCCCCATCCGGGTCTGCGGAGTGGTGCCCAATACCGGCGACCCGGGCGGAGGCCCATTTTGGGTAGCACACCCCGAGGACGCCCCGTCCCGACAGATTGTGGAACAATCACAGGTGAATCCCGATTCGGAAGCCCAGCAGAAACTGTTTGCGTCCGGCACGCATTTTAATCCGGTGGATATGGTCTGCGGCGTCCGGGATTACCACGGAAATCCGTTTTACCTCCCTGAGTTCGTGGATCCCAGCACGGGGTTCATCGGGGTCAAATCCCACCAGGGTCGCCCCCTCATAGCGTTGGAATGGCCTGGACTGTGGAATGGCGGGATGGCGCACTGGATCACCATCTTTGTGGAAATTCCTCGCGCAAACTTCAATCCCGTCAAAACCTTTCTTGATTGGCTTCATCCCGCCCATCAGCCACCAAACAGTCGGTCTTAACCGCACCCGGTTGTGTGAACATCCATTCTGTTTCTTTTCGTTCTTACTCAATACTCCGCGACTCACCACAAACCCTGCCTGCTGGTTAATTTTAGGGAAAATCAGACCGAAACATAATGGGAGTCTTTTCTCTGTTATTGGCATCATTTCATTAAAACACACCCGGAAACTCTTTCATGAACGATCAAGATTTGTTCTCCTTATGGCAAAGCTTTGGCTTCCCATGTAAATCCCACCCCTGGCACGGCGTCGAAATTGGAGAAGAGGCGCCACTGAGCGTCACCGTCTATATCGAAATCGTGCCCACCGACACCGTCAAATATGAATTAGATAAAAAATCAGGGCATTTGCGCGTGGACCGTCCGCAACGCTATTCCAATGTCTGCCCCACGCTATATGGATTAATCCCCCAAACCTATTGCGGACAATCTGTCGCCGAACTAAGCGCCAAGCGCACCAACCGGCCTGGTCTCGTCGGCGATCTGGACCCATTGGACATTTGCGTCCTAACCGAGAAAAGCATTACCCATGGAGACATCCTGCTTCAAGCCATTCCCATTGGCGGCCTGTGTATGATCGACGGGGATGAAGCCGATGATAAAATCGTGGCGGTCCTTAAAGGGGATGCCGTCCATGAACAATGGACGGATATCAAAGCCTGTCCAGTCCACTTCGTGGAACGCCTCATGCATTATTTCCTCACCTATAAAGATGCTCCCGGCTCTCAAAAGAAAAATTGTGAAATTACCCATGTGTATGGCCGGGAGGAAGCCCATGAGGTCATCCGGCGCAGTCAACACGATTACGCCGCGAAATACGGATACTTACAAGCCCAACTGGCCAGACCCCGCCACGCCTTAAATTAAAATTTCTGCCAGTCACACCGTCCAATCCCTCTCTAAAAAATGGCATACAACCACAATTACCCTCAGTGGCAGTTTTCTCACGTCATACACCTCCGATATTGTCGGAATTTTTAGAAGCTCCTCCCCGTCCTCAGCTCTTTCCCTCTTGAAGCGGCGAGCCAAGCGCCGCATAATGGCTCTATCACCAGAGACCCTGAAAAACAATTTTCTTGATGGTGCCCCGAGCAACAAGGAGGAACAGCCACAATGAGTGAAAATATTGAAACCCTGCAACATGTCACCCGGGTCATTCCTCCTCCACCGGATCTTAAAGCCCACGCCCATATTCAGGATTATGAAACCGCTTACAAGCAATCCATCGCCGATCCGGAAACATTCTGGGACGGCATTGCCAAGGAGCTACACTGGTTTTCACCCTGGAACAAAGTCCTGGACTGGAACTATCCGTGGGCTAAGTGGTTCGTAGGAGGCACCTGCAATATTTCCTACAACTGCCTCGATCGCCATGTCCAAACCTGGCGGAAAAACAAAGTGGCCGTCATCTGGGTAGGTGAAGAGGGACAGGAACGCATCCTGACCTATGGCGAGTTATATCGGCAGGTCAACAAATGCGCCAATGGCCTCAAAAGCCTTGGACTCAAAAAGGGCGACCGCGTAACCATCTACCTCCCCAAAATTCCCGAGCAAATCGTAGCCATGCTGGCGTGTGCCCGCATCGGAGTCATTCATTCGGTGGTCTACTCCGGTTTTAGCGCCACAGCGTTGGCCACACGCATTCATGACTGCGAAGCGCGAGTGGTCATCACCGCGGATGTGGGCTATGACCGCAGTAAGAAAATCCCTCTGAAGCCGGTCGTGGATGAAGCCGTCGCCAAATGCCCAACGGTCGAAAAAGTCATCGTCGTCCAACGGGAACATTCAACGGTTCCTCTTCAAGTCCCGAAAGAATTGGATTGGGAAAACTGGCTCAGAGATCAATCCCCCAAGTGTGAAGCCGAACACCTGGACGCCGAAACCCCGCTCTACATTCTCTATACCTCCGGTACCACAGGAAAACCTAAAGGAGTTCTTCATGTTCACGGAGGCTATATGGTAGGCACCTATATCACCACTAAATATGTGTTCGACCTCAAAGACGAAGACGTCTATTTTTGCGTGGCGGATCCTGGTTGGGTCACCGGCCACAGCTATATCGTCTATGGCCCGCTCATAAACGGCGCCACAATCTTAACGGCGGAAGGCAAGCCCGACTATCCCAATCCCGGGCGCTGGTGGGATCTGATTGAACGCTATGGCGTATCGATTTTCTACACCACCCCAACGGCCATCCGGCTGCTCATGAAATTTGGCGAGGACTGGCCGAAAAAATATGATCTTTCCTCCCTCAAAGTTTTAGGATCGGTGGGCGAACCGATTAATCCGGAAGCCTGGGAATGGTTCCACCGCGTAACA
>JAOUGQ010000225.1 GCA_029865515.1 Nitrospirota bacterium | reverse complement strand
GAATTCTGCATCTTTGCCTGCGAGGAGAATCAAAAAGTTCGGGAGAGGTACACATTTTTCCAAAGAGCCAAAAAAGGAGAAGACCATGCCAGCCACACAGCTTCAATTCTATCAAGTGGGCTCATACCCCTATCCTTATGCGACAACCGGAGCCGGCAGTGCGTTGACGGTCTGTCGGCGAGACAACGATCCGTATTTGGCGTTTCTCACTCAGACCTCCTATGAGGATGAAATTGTGTTCTTGTATTTGCATTTGAGTGTGTCGCAAGAATCCGGGCGCCTTCAGACGCCTCCCGGTCATGATGTCATTAGCGGGATGGACTATGCCATTTTTCGAAATATCATTTGGGCCGTGCAATCGACACAGAATCAGGACACGATCATTGGCATCGATCCGGAGACTGGGATCGTCACCGATACGATAATTGTTCCACCCAGAAGCGGAGCGGCCCTGGCCTACAACGGTTTGTATTTTGTGCGTTCTGATGGCAACGTGCTCGAGGCGATAAGCAATTCCGGAGTTGTCATAGGAAGCGTGAATGTCCCGCTTGGATCCAGCGTGCAAGGGTTAACGGCCGCGCCCTGGTCGTATGTCGCCAGTGATACCAGTCGGAATAGACTCCTCGTCTTGAACGTGTTTGGAAATATCATCGCGAAATGTCCGAATCCTCCTGGAGCAGCCGGCGGCATTACCGCAGTGGCGTATGACAATATCTTGGACTATGACCAAATCTCACAGTTGCCGACAGAAAACGGCGCGTGGGGTGATCCTGGAACCCCTTATCATCCGGACACCCTTTGGAATCCTGCACCGTGGATGATGCGGCATAACATCTATCTGGCCAATGAATTGGACCAGACTATTTATTTTGGCTATTTCTTCGAGTAAGGCAAATATGACATCTCAGAGCAACATCCTCATCCTCCCCCTTAACGATGTTCTGCAATGAAGAAAGGGGTCAATCATGAAAATTTTTAGAAGGTGGTCCGTGAGACCTGTGTGGTTGCCTTTTTTGATGTGTAGTCTGGCACTGGTGACTTCTGCCAATGCCATCCCGCCCACTCCACCAGTACAGCTTGAATTACCTAAGGCCGAGGGGTTGGCTGCTCTGATACCAGAGAAAGGTATGTTTACCGTCCCCGTTCGAGTTCTGGTGCATCAGGATGTCGCGAAACTCACGCTGATTGTCCGAACAAATAAAATGGGCATGTTGGGATGGAGGGAGGGCCAGGTCAAGGACTATGCGCTCAAGGGGTTGGGGAAAGCGGAACCCCAGACAATTGAGATCAAGATTCCCCTACAAGAAAAGGATGGCCTCTACCGGGTAGAAGCGGCCGTCCAAATCGAGCAGAAGGGGAAAACGGGAGTGGTGAGCAAAGGAGTCCTCATCCAAGTTGTCGAGAAAGGTCGGCAGCGACTCACCACGCCGGCTGAACTGCGCAGAACACAAGTTTTACAAAAAAAACAGGCCTTCCAGGAGGCATTGGCCGGGAAACCAAAGCAACCGGATATCCGACTCTTGATGGACAACATGGTCCCCGTACCTGCTGAACTGACAAAACACATCAAACCGTATACCGGTCCAAAACAGAAACGAGCCGGGGAATCGGGCCCTCCAGCCGCGATCAAACCTTACATTCTTGATAAGACCAAGAATGACAAAAAAAACAGTCGTCAACGACAGAATCCAGGGGTGGTTCCGGCTCAATTTGGTTCCCCCGTTCCATTATTCGAAATTAGTGGCCAGGTCGTCCTTGAAGATTGGTACACAAATGTCTGTACTCCTGATCCGAGCGATCCTTTTGCTCCTTGTACCCTGGGCCCAAATGTGTTGACCCCTCTCGCCAATGCGACAATTGTTATCTTATTGGATCTTGGGGGTGGGTTTGATGCGGGTCTAGATATCACGGAAACGGATGAAAATGGTTTCTGGTCGGTCTATCTTGATCCCGCTCTCGCTGGTTCTAACGTTTATTACACTGTCAGCCTTGAAAACCAAAATTTTAACGTCCTGGATGCTGCTGGTAATGACTATATTTGGGTTTCTTCAACCAGACCTGCGACCGGGATTGTAAATTTTGGACAAGCAATGTTTACCACCAACGTGGAAGCCGCACAGGTGTTTTCTACGATCAATCGTGCCTGGAATCACATTGTGACCGAAGGGGGACAAGATCCTGGTCTTATCGAGGTCAGATACCCAGATTCCTGCCTTTTAAGCGATGGCACTATCACGAGTTGTTGGGACCCAAGCGGGGAAGTAGTCAGGTTAGAATCAGAAACAAATACTGGTCCAGATATTACTCTGCATGAGTATGGACATGCCCTCCTGCACTATGCCTTTGGATTCTCACCTGGGGGAGGCCCTCATAGTTTTTCAGACCTTGAGCAGGATTTAGGTGTGGCCTTTAATGAAGGGTGGGCGACGGCGTTTTCTCTCTCTGTCTGCCCGGATGGATTGTTTAATTGGTCTGAGTGGCCATACCAGGATCCAGCCGGCGGGTGGCCGTTGTGTACAGCAGTAAATTATGCCTATGGAGAATGGATCGAGGGGTTCTCCTTTAACAATGGCCAAAACCGGAAGGGGGAACGTCACGAAGGCAGGGTGGCTGCGGCCCTTACCGATTTCTTGGATGATCCGAATGATGACAATGGCGGGAATGAGGATCAAGGGAAGAATGGCTACGAAGACGCAAATGAGAATGACCGAACTTCGCTGGCCACGATCTACCGAGATAGCATGTGGGGTTTCAGTTTCGGTGATTTTATTAATTTCTATATCCAATTGTGGTCGGGCCTAACCAACACCATGCGGCCCCTGGCCGACGACATCATGACGTATAACTGGATGAGTTGGCCCATCACGGTTCCAGTTCCGGAGACGGTCTGTGTCGCTTCAAAAGTGGCCATGGCCATGAGTCCGGACTATGGCAAAATCATAGACGGGCTTCGGGTCTTTCGTGACAAGGTCATGAAGCCGCTCGTCGTTGGCCGCCACTGGATGCAGTCCTACTATAGTCATAGTCCCGAGATGGCCATGTTATTGATAGGTGATTCAGAGGCTCGCCAAGCTGGCCAGGTCGTGGTGGAGCATTTTTCAGGCATTGGGCATACGCTCAGAGAGCTTCAAGGGTTGGAACGGTTATCGCAATCTCAGGAAGCGGTCCTGCCACCTCGTGTGATCGAATCGATTAAAAAAATCTCCCAAGTCATAAAAATCAAAGGAAGCGAGGAGCTCAAGCAGAAACTGGTCGAGGTCCATAAGCTTGTGAAAACCTTTGAAGATCTGTCGGTGAGTCAAGCCGTTCAAAAGGTTTCCGCCATGGAAAAAGCGGGGAGAGGAAAAGAGGTCCTAAGGGTTCAACCCATGAAGTTTGCCCCAGGGAGTCAAACCGTAGACTGGGACCTCATCAAAAAACATCTGCCACATGCGGAAACGCCGGGGACGAAACGTACTGTGAAGTAGAGAGACGTTGAGTCTTGGGAGTGACGAGTTGAAGTCATCAGGCATGGGTAGTGTCTGAGGGGCGTGGCTTCTCCTGCGGGCGGGGAACGAACGGCTCAAGACGGTAGCAACGGTTCGCCGCCTCGTCTGCCTTCCCGGATCAGTCACATTCAGTCGGGGATCAAAGGGCGTCCACAAACACTCCAGGAGATGAGTACTCTCACGCATTTAAAATTTTCAAAAAGGAGGGCCGTCATCATGAAATGGTCTACATCTAAAGGTATGATTGCGGTGGTTTTCGTTTTGGGGCTCAGCACGTCCTCCGTGTATTCGGGGACTGCTGGTGAGAACGAGTGGGTAGGGGGGAAAACCCAGAGAGAGGAAGTGAGTCGATTTCCGGTTTCGTTCACCTCAGGGATGCGGAACATCCCACCGGCTCTGTCCGAAGGGCACGAGATGAAGATCGATGCGAACCGGTGTTTGCAGGTGGATGTCAAAAAGGGGATGGGCCTGGAGCAGGAACTCCCGCAGCAAGGGGAACATGCGGTGATTCCAGCACAGATGTCTGGCTCCATTTACCTGGCGGCCATGGATAGTCTCGATGGTCCACCCCCATGTGAAAAAGACAACGTCTGTAATTTGGCTGTGTGTCCCAACGATCCCGACTGTCCTGCGGGACTACCGGAAGCTGCGACTAATGATCCCCCGAGCCATGAACCTGAACATGATGAAGGGGGCATGGGGACTTCGGTCTGCTCACGACGGGTCCCGATGGATATGAAGGTGGCCATTCTTGTGATTTTGACAAAGGCACGTGCAACATCAAAGTGACGTGGAGTGTGCAACCCGATAGGTACGATAAGTGGAAAATCTGTTGGAAGGACTGGGGGGATACATTTACCAATGCTTGTGACGTAAACCAAAAAGTTCGGAAATTCGAAAACAATTTTTATGTCATTCCCGATTTGAAAGAAGGCCAACACTATCGTATTCGGCTTGAAGGTCGAAAGGATTCAAACGATAAGTGGAAATGTCTTGCCAAGGCACGATTGCGAAATGTTCATTTGAATGGGACCAATATTGGGGATACCGTGCCGTGTTTCGTGCCATAATTTTTGGTTGTGTGAAGAGAAGGTGATCATTCGAATCTTGCTACGTTGTGAGTGAGCCTGATGGCCTTGTATGGGATGGCCAATGGCAGGATACTTTGGCAAGGGCACATTAGTTTTTTTACTGCTGCTCTATTCATTATGGAAGATTTTTCAGCAATTTCTTGTACAAGTGCTCGAAGTCGCCAACCCATGACACTCTTTACAAATCATGGTGGGATCGTGGCGATGTCTGTGGGGAGGACAACGTCGACATCTCTCAACGAATTGTCGATTCCTTATTGGGGGGTGGCGCAAGCCTGTCCTGATCGCATTCCGGCAGCCAGCCAGGGCACGATGAATCATCTCACCATCGGCGGGTGGGATGAACGACGAGGGCGACCCTTTGCCTATTATGAAACGATCGGAGGGGGAATGGGTGCGGGACCCCAACCTATTGGGGCGAGCGGTCGCCACTCACATAGGACCAATACATTAAATACCCCGGTTGAGGCCTTAGAGTATGCGTATCCGTTTCGAATCTCCCGCTATGCGTTGCGGGAAGGGTCGGGAGGCCAGGGACGGCGGCAAGGAGGAAATGGCCTCCGGTGGTCCTATGAATTTCTTCAAC
>JAOUGQ010000014.1 GCA_029865515.1 Nitrospirota bacterium | reverse complement strand
CAGCGCCAAGCTCATCGGCCAATTGGAAAAGGCCCCCGAACTTCACGCGTTCATTGCAGCGGACACAGGGGTTCGGAGTAGTGCCCTGGAGATAGCCTCCAATAAAGTCCTCAATCACCCCCCGCTGAAAACGTTCGCGGGTATCAATGACCTGGTGCGAGATGTCCAACAATTCCGCGACATGCCTGGCGATTCCAACTTTGCAACATCCTCGTTCCTGCCATCGCTTGGAAACGGTTGTTTCGTCTTCTTCCTCCCAGACTTTCAGGGTGACTCCAATGACCTCATAGCCCTGCTCCTTTAGTAATTTGGCCGCAACGGAGCTATCCACCCCCCCACTCATACCCAACACGACTTTTTTGAGTTCCGGGACCGGCATTAGAGGCTCAAGGACTCGGCTTCAAGCTTTTTTTCAATATTTTGAGTCTTGGGTTGGCCATTGGTGAGTGCCCGATCGTCGATATCCATGTCTAAATTTGGAGCAGCACCCATATCGCACTCACCCTGGAAATAAACGCCTTCTTCCATGGCAAAGGTGGGAGTATGGACGTCACCAATAAGAACCGCCGGCTTCAGAAGTTGTATTTTTTTATTCGCGGTGATCACGCCCTCAATTCGGCCGCTACTCACAATGGTCCCACCGGTAATCGTTCCCTTGATCACGGCAGTCTCTCCAATGATGAGGGTATCATCAATCGCAATTTCGCCTTCAAAATTACCATCCACCCGCACCGTCCCCTCAAATTGTGCTTTGCCCTTAAAATCAACACCCTTCCCCAGAAAGGTGTAAAATTCCTGCCCAAAACCTGATTCCTTCTTCTTGTTGTCTTTTTCACCCCACATACAGCATTCCTCCTCTCATCCAGTAAAAAGCACTCGGGTGGCAAGTTAGGATCTCCATGTCCAACTGGGAACCGGCCCCATACACTCCTTGCAGAACGTCGTGTGGTATTACCTCACCTTCACAGCTTCTTCAACGGAAACCACGAGCTTTTTTGCCTCTCTGCCTTTTCGCTCTTTATTGGGCATATTGCAGGTTCCATTAAAGATCACCCCCTCATCCATAGACAGAAGAGGTGTAGTGATTGTCCCATCAAAGACGGCTGGACTTAACAATTTGACTCGGTGTTTGACTTCAACCTCCCCCGTGATTTGCCCCTGACACATAATTGTTCCAGCATGAATCTTGGCTGAGATGACCGCTTTTTGGCCGATGATTAAATTCCCATCCGTATAAATTTCACCCTCAAGACGGCCATCCACTCGAACCGTCCCCTGATACCGAATCGTTCCCTTAAATGTGACCTCTTCCCCAACAAAGGCGATGATTTCACCTGATTCCGGCTGGCTTTCTGAAGTCCCCTGACTGGGTATAACCGCTGGTTCCATAGGACCCTCACTCATTTCTGGTTTATTTTGACCGCTTTCTGCATTTTGTTTAAAAAACATGGCCCCCTCCCTCTTCGATGACTGTCCGCCCCATTTACTTTATCCCTGTTTAGGTACACGGTATGAATCTTTTTGCCCTTTCCCAATATCATGATATTTTCACACAACAGGGAGGAACCATGCAGCGCATAAGTCATCCCTTTATCTTATTCAAATTCTATTCCAGAATCATCGACGTAATTCGATCCAGTTCGTCATCGGAAAAATAGTGGATGATTAACTGCCCCCCCCTGGCTCCCGCCTTCACCTGCACTTTGGTGCCCAATCGCTTTCGAAATTGCTCTTCCAGGTTACGAAACCTATGGGGCTCTTCTTTTTTCGATCTGGGCCCATGAACTTTTTTTTGTCCTGAGATGATCTGCTCAACTTGCCGAACTGAGAGCTGTTCCGAAACAATCTTTTGTGCGAGTTGAAGTTGTGCCTCCGCCGTGGACAAGCCCGCTAACACCTTGGCATGGCCTAAACTGATTGTCCCGGACTCAATAAATTGTTGGACGGCTTTGGGAAGCGAGAGCAGGCGCAAAATATTGGCGATAGAGGATCGATCTTTTCCTACCGAGCGGGAAACAAGGTCCTGAGTCAAACCAAATTCCCCCATCAATCGGGAATAGGCTTTCGCTTCCTCCATAGGGTTGAGGTTCTGACGCTGGATATTTTCTACGAGCGCAACAGCTAACGCCTTTTCATCATTGGAATTCCTGACCAGGGCAGGAATAGTGGTCATCCCGGCAATTTTTGCCGCTCGAAATCGACGTTCCCCGGCAATGAGTTCATACATGCCATCGCCTTTTCGCCTGACCACAATCGGTTGCAGAACTCCATGTTCTTTGACGGATTGTGCTAACTCTTCTAATTCGGCCTCCACGAATGTGGTCCTGGGCTGATAGCGATTAGGGAGAATCTGATCCAGCGAGATCATGGAGACCGCTTGGCCATCCTGCTCCACCTTCCAAGCCAGAGTTTTTTTCTCGGGAAGCAGGGCCTGAAGCCCTTTACCCAGTGCTTTCTTTTCCATTTCTCAATATCTCCTTGGCTAGATCAAGGTACGCCTTCGCGCCACTGGACGCGGAATTATAGGACAGGACCGGTTTTCCATGGCTTGGCGCTTCAGCCAACGCCACATTTCTCGGAATGACCGTCTGGAAGACTTTTTCTTTAAAAAATCCCCGAATTTCATCCTGAACCTGTCGCGAGAGATTAATTCTTGAATCATACATCGTCAACACAATTCCTTGAATAGCCAGATTGGGATTATATGCCTCTCGAATTCGTTCGACATTTCCCAATAAGCGACCCAACCCCTCCATCGCATAATATTCACACTGGACGGGAATAATAAGGCCCGATGCCGCAACAAGCGCATTGATCGTTAAGAGGCCAAAAGCCGGAGGACAATCAATAATGACAAAATCATAGCTCCGAACTCCGTCCAAGACATTTTTCAGTACTGAGTGACGATCAGGGAGATTTGACAATTCGATCTCTGCCCCTACCAAATCACCTTTTGATGCCACAACATCTAGACCGTGTATACACGTAGGTGAAATTACGTCTTCAACCAACCTTCTTTCCATTAAACATTCATAAATAGTCCCGCTTTTAGGCTCAATAGACAATCCACTCGTCGCATTGGCTTGTGGATCCAAGTCAATCAACAAGACAGATTTTCCCGATATCGCCAGAGCCGCACAAAGATTAATCGACGTGGTTGTCTTTCCAACCCCGCCCTTTTGATTCGCGATAGCAATGATTTTTTTCAAGATAATTTGCTAGAAAGTCGTGGCGTTAGTTCCACGTGGAACACATCAATCGCCCGCTCATGATCCGTGTTTAAAAATTGACAAGATACGATTCCCATATCCAAATGGCAATTCATAGGGTATTTCTTCGTCTATTTTCATACCCTTGATTTTATATTGATTGTCAATATTTTTTGATCGAAAAACAACTAGTTTCCCATTTTCTTTCAAAATATGCCCAATAAATGGCACGATGTGTTCTATATTTACCCCTTTGCACAATGCCACGTCACACTTTTCTTCATCAGATACCATCGAACGAAAGTCTTCCAAGCGGCTTGGAATGACGGAGATTCTGGTCAATTCAAGTTTCCCAATAATGTTATGGAGAAAAGCGGTTTTATTGGCTCTTGGTTCCATTAATAAAACATTCAGAGTCGGTAGGGCTAACTTGAGAGGAATACCAGGAAAACCTCCACCTGTACCAACATCAATAATCAACGCGTCAGGTTTGTCAGAAAGAGCCAAATATCCAGCCAGTGAATCGACAAACAGCAAGACGGTTCGTTCTTTATCTGTGCGTAAACCAGTCAGGTTAATTGAACGGTCCCAACGGCACAGTTCATCATAATACAAGCAAAACTTTTCAAGGACTTCCCCGGCGAAAGAAAACCCCAGTTTATGCGCGCCAGGCAGGAAATTATCTATAAAATTAATAGATTGCATGCTTTGTTCCACGTGGAACATCCCTATGAACAATGATCAAGAAATTAACACAAAAATGCTTAAGATTTATTATAAGAATGCCTTAAGGCAAAAAACCAGAAAATAACGGGTGAGGCAAATTTACTAGCTGGCTTTTTTATGCTTTTCTACGGCAACAAGAAGCAAGGAAATGGCCGCAGGTGTAATTCCAGCAATTCTTGAGGCTTGGCCTATGGACGAAGGGCGGACTTTTTTTAGTTTTTCTAATACTTCAAGCGAAAACCCCTTTATCCCCTCATAATTAAAATCATCGGGAACCCGACGATGCTCAAGTTTTTTAAATTGCCCGATGATTTGTTCCTGCCGTTTAATGTACCCCTCGTATTTTATGGATATCTCAACAGCTTCAATCACTTCATGATCATGATATTGTATTCCGTTTAAAAATTGGCCCAAATGATGATACGAAACTTCAGGCCTCCGCAATAGCTGTGCAAGTGAGGGGTTTGGTCCCATATTTTCCAATTGAATCGGTTCAGCAACTTCTAAGCCGGATGACCTGGGAACGGTAGTTTGAAGCCGGCTTATCTCGCATTCAACCTTTTCCCTTTTTCGTTGATAGGTATCAAATGCTCCCTGTGATACCAGACCAATACGATACCCTTGGTCCATCAATCGAAAATCGGCATTATCCTCTCGGAGGAGAAGCCGGTATTCTGCTCTTGAGGTAAACATTCGATAGGGTTCTCTGGCATCTTTAGTGATCAAATCATCAATTAATACGCCAATATATGCTTGAGATCTATCCAGAATAAGAGGATGCTCACCTTTCACCTGAAGGGCAGCGTTAATACCGGCCATAATCCCTTGTGCCGCCGCTTCTTCATACCCAGACGTCCCATTTATTTGGCCGGCGTGAAATAACCCTTTGACAAGTTTGGTTTCCAATGTCTCATGAAGCTGGCGTGGTGGAAAATAATCATATTCAATCGCATAGCCAGGTCTGAGAAAAATCGCTTGCTCAAGACCTGGGATAGTCCTGACAAATGCCTGTTGTACGTCCACCGGCAAACTGGTAGAAATCCCGTTTGGATAATATGAGCGTGATCCAAGGCCTTCTGGTTCCATAAAAATCTGATGTCGTGTTTTGTCTGCAAACCGAACCACTTTGTCTTCAATAGAAGGACAATACCGTGGTCCGGTTGATTCAATGATCCCAGAATACATAGGAGATCGATCGAGATTTTCCCTTATAATGCGATGCGTTTCATCATTCGTATGGGTAATATGGCATTCAATTTGCTGGTTAGGAATTTTGCTGGTCCGTACTGAAAATGGCCGCTGTAGCGAATCGCCTGGCTGGGGAAGCATTACCTGAAAATCAATGGAATCTCGGTCAATCCGAGGTGGAGTTCCTGTTTTTAGTCTTCCAATCTCAAATCCGAAGTCTTTCATGCAATCCGACAGGTGCTCCGCAGACGGTTCACCCGCCCGCCCACCAGGAAGATGATTCAACCCAATATGCAACAGCCCTTTGAGAAAAGTTCCCGATGTCAGAACGACGGCTTTGGTCAGAATCGTTTCTCCGCTATTGATCCTCACACCATTGACAGCTCCGTGTTGCGTAAGGATCCGATCAACCGTGCCCTGCACAATAGTTAAATTTTCTTGCCTGGAGAGAGTCTCCTGCATTTGATTGGCGTAAAGTTTTTTGTCACATTGAACTCTGGTGGCCCTGACAGCCGGTCCTTTTCGCGTATTGAGGACACGGAATTGAATCCCGGACTGGTCTGTGTTAAAGCCCATTTCTCCCCCAAGGGCATCGATTTCCTTTACGAGATGGCCTTTCCCAATGCCACCAACGGCAGGGTTGCATGGCATTTGGGCGATTTTTGTGATATCGATGGTCAACATGACCACCCTGCACCCCATCCTGGCAGCCGCAAGCGCGGCTTCACAACCGGCATGGCCCCCTCCAACCACAACAATGTCATATTCCATAGTCATAATTTGATGCTTTTTATTTATTCATACAAAGTTGAATAGGATGACTTCCATTATTTGCCAATGCAAAACTCTCGAAAAATTTGATCTAAAATATCTTCATTCGTGATGACGCCGACAATTTCTCCAAGGGAATTGAGTGCAATACGTAATTCTAACGCAACACACTCGGCAGAGAGAGTATCATCAATGGCCCTAAGGGCATTTTGCAAGGCTGCCCCGGCATTGTGAAGTAACGTTTTATGTCTCAGCCTTGATACCAACACCGAATCTCCAGCTTCATATTGACGCCCAACAGCCAGACTCTTGATGGATCTTTTCAACCTATCGATTCCTTCCCCGGTTAACGCGGACACCTCAACATAATTCTTTTCCTCTTCAGGGACTCCTTCAGAATTTTTTCTCGTTCGTATCACGATATCCTGTAATTCTTTCAGGGAATATTTTGGTGGTAAGTCGCTTTTGTTTAGGACCATCACACAGGGTTTTTGTGTGTATCTTTCAATAAAATTTACGTCTTTTTCATTAAGTGAATCGCTTTTATCAAACGCCAGAATCAGGACATCAGCGTGATCAATGGCTTGAGTGGCTCGACTCATACCTTCATTCTCTAATTCATCTCTCGTTTCACGTAATCCGGCAGTGTCAAAGAGCCGAATCATCACTCCTTCAACCATAATGGCTTCCTCTAGCACATCCCGTGTGGTTCCTGGAATATGTGACACAATAGCTCGATTGGTTCCTAGAATGGCGTTTAACAAACTGGATTTTCCCACATTGGGGCGCCCAACAATGACCGTGCGAATACCTTCACGAATCATTCGTCCCTCTTCTGCAGAATCTACTAATTTTAAAATTTCCTCCAATACCAAATGTATACCGTTCTTCAGCTCGCTGTGTTCAATAAACTGAATATCGTCTTCAACAAAATCCATTCCAGCTTCCAAGTGAGCAACAAGTTTCAAGAGACGGTCCCGTTGATCTTGTATGATCCGGGATAACCGACCCTGGAGTTGTTCCTGGGCCATTTTCAGACTCTGGAGAGAATTGGCACGAATGGTATCCAGGACCCCTTCCGCCTGAGTCAAATCAAGCCGCCCGTTTAAAAAACCTCGTTTAGTAAATTCTCCGGGTTCGGCCAATCTGGCGCCAGCCTGAGTTAATGCTTCGCAAATGGCATTCACAATGACAGGTCCTCCATGGGCATGGATTTCCACGACATCTTCTCCTGTATACGATCGTGGTGCTCGCATAGTCACGACCAACACTTCATCCAATACAGAGGAAGTCTTTATTCCTGATATTTTCCCCACTTGAACAGGGTTCCAAATGAATTGGCCCAGAGACAATTTATAGGGCTTGATCTGCTCGAGAGATTTACCAGAACGTAATCGAAGAATGCTTGAGGCAACGGGGAGGGCATGAGTTCCACTCACTCGAACGATCCCCACGCCCCCTTCCCCCATGGGGGTAGCCACGGCACAAATGGTGTCGTCCAAAGAGCCCATAACGTACACTGAAGCGAGGATTACGATTTGGAGGAAGGACCTGACGGAGGGGACGAAAGTTTCTTTTTCCCCGACTCCGAACCGGGAACGTTTTCCTTTGAAGAATGAGCCGTCGTCCCACCTCTAGGCTTTTTCAGAATATACCTATCAGTCACAAATTGCTGCGTTACCGTCAGCACATTATTTGTCACCCAATATAACACCAAACCGGCTGGAAAGGTGACAAACAAAAAGGTCAATCCTACAGGTAAGATCATCATCATTTTGGCCTGTGTGGGGTCCATCGTGGTGGGCATAATTTTTTGTTGGACCACCATAGAAATTCCCATCAGCACCGGAAGCACGTAATACGGATCTTGGATCGAAAGGTCGGTAATCCACAGCATAAACGGCGCCTGCCGGAGATCAATCGTCATATACAAGATATTGAAGAGAGCCACAAAAACCGGCATCTGCAACACCATGGGCAGACACCCCCCCACAGGATTGACCTTATGCTCCTTGTAGAGCTTCATCAGTTCCTGATTGAGTTTCTCTTTGTTATCTTTAAATTTTTCCTGAAGCGCCAGGACCTTGGGTTGAATAGTTTGCATGCCTTGCATGGATTTATAGCTTTTGTATTGCAAGGGAACAAATAACAATTTAATCCCCAGGGTCAGTAAAATTATAGCCACGCCATAGTTATGGGTGTATTCATAGATGAACCGTAAAATTGAAAACAGTGGCTTCGCCACCGCTTTCACTATGCTCCAGCTGCCATAAATGAACCATCCAAAATCGATGGTATCTTCCAACCCGATCCCAAAAGATTTAAGGACATCGTATTGTTTGGGGCCGGCATACAGCTTGGTCTTGTGGACCTGTTCCCCTGAGCCCCCGGGAAGCGAAATGCCCGCCGAGACAACTCGTTCGTTTTCAAGCTTAGAAAAAAGACTGTTGGCATTTTCCGGAATAAACACACTCATGAAATATTTATCTTGAAGGGCCAGCCACCTCACAGGACCATCCCGACGCAGGGTTGGAGCATCCGCCTCTGGAGATTTTTTTTCTAATTCCTCTCCGATCATCCAGGCGGACCCTAGCAACCCAATAAATCCTTGACTCCATTCCACCACTCCAAAATTGGTGCCCAAAATCACATCAAGGTTTTCTGAAATTCCTCGGGTGCGAATAACAATATCCACCACATAGGAATCGTAATGAAACGTGATTTCTTTTTGGACCCAAAGATCTGATTCGGAAGACTCGTGAGTTAAAATCACTTTCCCGGTTGGATGCCCCTCATCTAATTGTGCAAAATCTTTTTGAACTCGAAACAGCCCCTGACGAAGACGTTGATTCGCCGATTCGTTGCCACTGATCTGCACACTGAGCGGACCGGGAAATTGCCCTTTGGAATAGACCAATTCAACGGGTTGACTGTCCGCGGTCTGAGTTAAAAATTTTTTTAACTCCCAAGAGGTAATAACCCCTCCCTGTGGTGAAATCCCGGCACGAAGGAGAGGCGTTTCAATCTCCACTATTTCTTCAATGAGAGGCTGAATGGAAGATGGGGAGGAGGAGATTATCGAATCGGGTACAGGAGAAGGAGATGTTTTCATCTCTTCTTCATGCCCTTTTGCGGGCTCACTTGTGGTGATTTCTTGATCCAGGATCGGACTGGTAGAGAAGGGAGAGTACCCCAACTGCTTCAGGAGCAGGTCATAACCAAAGATTATTCCTAAGGAAAGAACAAGGAAAAGGACGACGCGCTTTTCCATTTATCTAACTCGTGAGTCCCATTAAGACTGTTAGCAATTGAAAGTCAAACGAAGACGGATAGTTCAGAGTTTAGGGAACAGGGTCCAGGCCCCCAGGATGGAATGGATGACACTTAAGAATTCGACCTGTCATTAAGACCAGACCCTTGAGCCCGCCATGCCTATAGATAGCTTCTAAAGCATAATGAGAGCAGGTCGGTTCAAAACGACAACAAACCCCGACAAATGGGGAAACCCCTATTTGATAAGCCACGATAACTTTTCTCAAAATCCAAGACAGCATTGTTTACCCTTGAAGAAGCCCTGCCTGGGCCAATGTGCCCTTCCAGACTTTTCCGACCTCCTGATACTTCGCAGCCAGAACCTTAACTTTGGGGTAGACAATACAATGATAACCCGTTGCCATACCTGAATATGAATCCCTGACAAGTTCACGGAAAATCCGCTTCAGCCGATTTCGCGTCACCGCTTTTCCCACTCTTCGCCCTACAACAATTCCCATCCGGGAACAATCCTGATCCTGGACACGGCTGATAAGGAGGGTAAAGTACGGGTTCCGCACAACAGACCCGTTCGCTTTCACCCCATCATATTCATGTTTTTTCTTTAAAAAAAACGGGAAGCCCTCCGCTTACTCATCGGAAACCGTTAAGCGATAACGCCCTTTTTTCCGTCGACGGGCAAGGACCTTCCTCCCATTTTTAGTACTCATGCGTTTCCTAAACCCGTGATCACGTTTCCTCTTTAAATTAGAGGGTTGTCGATAGGTCATTGACACGGCATTATTCTCCTTTCAGCCATATTCTTATGAACCCGCCATTCTATGGTGGAAAAAATTGAGAGTCAAACAAATTTTCTATTCATCCCTCCCAAATAAGCCGCTTGATTCGTTGACTGGATCTGGGTAGGAAGATATAGTCGGATTCGTTTTTCCCCAACTTTTTCTTCAACAGAACAGGGCTTTCCGTGTTGCGTTCCATTAAAGGTCTTAAAGACATTTTACCTCAACAAACCCCTCAATGGCGCTATATGGAGACAATCGCCCACACCCTTGCAACCCAGTCCGGGTTCTCTGAAATTCGTATTCCGATATTCGAGTTTACAGAACTTTATGCGAGGAGCATTGGAGGATCCACTGATATCGTGGAAAAGGAAATGTACACCTTTCCTGATCGGGATGGGAGTTCTCTTACCTTACGCCCTGAAGGTACAGCAGGTGTGGTGAGAGCCGTATTGGAGCACCATCTTCTTGACTCCCCTTCGACCCGAAAATTGTACTACCTTGGTCCTATGTTCCGTCATGAACGACCTCAAGCAGGGCGCTATCGGCAATTTCACCAATTTGGAGTTGAAGCCCTAGGGACTGAAGATCCCCTTATGGATGTCGAGGTCATTACCCTTTTATGGAGATTTTTTTGTTCATTAGGGCTCAAGGATCTGACATTACAGATAAATTCCATTGGAAATCTTCAGGACCGTGAAAAGTATATTCAGGAACTTAAACGGTTTCTTTTCCCTAAGTTAGAGGTTATTTGCGGTAACTGCCAACGTCGGTACTCCACTAATCCCTTACGGATTCTTGACTGCAAAGTACCGATTTGTCAGCAAGCCACTCAGGAAGCCCCGACTCTTTTTGACCATCTCTCGTTAGATTCGTCCTCTCATTTTCAAAGTGTTCTCGATGGATTAACAGGTATAGGTATCCCTTTTTCTTTAAACTACAGATTAGTCAGAGGGCTGGATTATTATTCCCGAACAACCTTTGAAATTACCTCTCCACACCTAGGCGCACAGAGCACGATAGGAGCCGGAGGTCGATATGACGGCTTAGTGGAATTACTCCAAGGACCCTCCACCCCTGCCATTGGCTTTGCTGTCGGCTTAGAAAGAGTCGCTCTCCTGCTCCCTGAGCAGATATCCTTCCCCCAGCCACCTTTATTTTTTTTGGCCGGTTTTGGAAAGGAAGCAAGGCCAATAGCTTTCAAACTTCTGCACGAACTCCGAGAGTTAGGAATACGGGCTGATACCGACTATAAAAGTACTAATTTAAAATCCCTTCTCCGATCCGCAGACAAACTGGGAGCCACCTACTCCATTATTATGGGAGACGATGAAGCCCGTTCCAAAACTGCTATTATCCGAAACATGACAACCAAGACTCAGGAATTAATAACACTAGAAGAAATCGCTCAAAAAGTTCAGTCACTAAACTAGGAAAAATGGCAGGGGATATCTCCGGTTTTATTCTTGACATTTTTTTCCCCTGATGCTAGGGTTTTTTTCTTATTTTTCAATAGGAAATGGTATTTTTATAATTCAAAATCATCCTCCACATTTTTCATTCACAAAAGTTTAATTTTACGTATTATTACTAGAGTATCAATAAGGGATGCCAAAAAATCTGGTTATCCTTATTCGTGAGGACCCAATAAATACCCACCGGGCCTCCGAAGCCATACGAATTGCGTTGGGATTGTCCACTGGTCCCAACCCAGTAACAATTGTCCTTCTGGAAAATGCCAGGCAGTTAATTTCTGATAATGCCTATGATCTTCCTGATGGGGAAATTCTTGAAAAATATCTCCCTGTCATCAAAAATTTAGAATTACCTATTATAATCCCTTCAGGAAGCGGGAAGGCTTTTTCACTTGATCAGGAATTTAACATTAGGGAATCTTCCACGTCCCAAATAGCTTCATTCGTTTCTCATGCAGATCGAGTACTAATCTTTTAAACCCATATCCGATGAGAAATATTTTGTATGTCTGTACGAAATCCCAATATGAATGGGATTCATTTATTCCTCAGGAACCTTCTCTTTCGGGAATGGCCATAGCAGTCCTTCTTCTGCACTCTGGAATGGGGTTAAGAGATATTCCAACATCTCAAGTTTCTCTACTGGAAACTGAGGGAATAGAAAAAGACAATTCTTGTCCATATGAGACCATTTCTTATCAGGGGTTTTTGGAAAAAATTTTCCTGGCGGATTTGCCTTTGGTCATTTAACGTTCCCCCTCTTCTTCTTTTTAGTAAACGAATAGAAAGAAATAGTAGGAGTAGTCTTAGTAGGGGTAGGGAGTAACGGGGATAAAGAGCACTTACTTTCATAAAATCTTTTTAGTATTGAGCGTAGAAATTGGTTTTCGATTTTAAAAATATCATGGTAAAAGTTGTGGATAAGGGCCAGGAAGTTTATGGTAAAGGTTGTTGATGAGAGTTAAAGGTTGTCTGATAGTTTAATGGCGGTTCAAGATTATGATGGTAATTATTAACATCTGTGAATAATTCTGTGAATAAGTTGAAATTATCTAATATTAATAATGATAAAGTCTGGGTTGATGTGTTGGATTTTGTCAGCCCTAGGGTTGGGGACGATACGATTGAAACGTGGTTTCAGCCCTTGGTTTTAGAAAGCCTTACTGAAGATCAAGCCCATATTCGGGTCCCGAATAAATTTTTTGGGGAATGGTTGGGAAGAAATTATAAAGATTTGCTGGTAGAGGCCTTCCAGCATGTAGAAGGGTTAAAGCCATCGGAAATTATCTTTGTCATGAAGGAAAATGACGGAGAAGGGTCACCTCGGCCAATAATTAAGGCGGAAGTTCGGGAAAATCGAGGGACCAGCCAACTCCAGAGGGCCAGACGTCAACCTCTTCCTAATCCCAAATATACTTTTAAGAATTTTGTGGTTGGAGGGAGTAATCAATTTGCTCATGCGGCCTGTTTAGCTGTGGCAGAATCTCCCGCTAAGGCCTATAACCCATTGTTTATTTATGGTGGCGTGGGGTTGGGAAAAACGCACCTTCTGAACTCCATCGGGAATTATGTTGCAGATCGAAGTGATCTTCGTATTGCCTATGTCACGACGGAGCAATTCACTAACGAGGTCATTAATTCTATCCGCTACGACAAGATGATTGAATTGAGAAGACGGTATCGAAATGTAGATATGCTCCTGATTGACGATATCCAATTTTTGGCTGGGAAAGAACGAACACAAGAAGAATTCTTTCACACCTTTAATTCTCTCTATGAGGCTGGGAAACAGATCGTCCTATCCAGTGATCGCTTCCCGAAGGAAATGCCCTCTATGGAAGAACGCCTTCGGTCCCGGTTTGAGTGGGGCCTGATTGCGGATCTTCAACCACCCGATGTGGAAACACGAATCGCCATTCTTCGCAAGAAATCAGAGGAAGAAGGTATTGCCATCAACGAAGATGTGATTCAGCTATTAGCAGCCAATTTAAAAAGTAATATACGCGAGATTGAAGGTGCACTCATCCGTCTCGGGGCCTATGCGTCCCTCACGGGCCAAAAAATCACGGTCGACATGGCAAAAAATATTCTCCGTGATCTTCTTGGTGGAAAACGGAAAGTGATTACCATAGAGGATATCCAAGAAGTAGTCGCAAACCGTTTCCATGTGAAAATATCCGATTTGAAATCGAAACGGCGTACCAAAACCTTGGTGTATCCTCGCCAAATTGCCATGTTTCTTAGTCGTGATTTGACCGATGCCTCATTTCCTGAAATAGGAAGAGATTTTGGAGGCAAGGACCATACAACAATAATTCATGCCTGTAAGCAAATGCAGAAGTCACAGGAAACCGATACCGCTCTTCGAGCCACAATCGAAAGTCTCAAAGAGGAAATCGGCAAGGCGTAAACACTGCTTTCGTAGGAAAATTATGAAAATTCAAATGGCCAGGGAGGATTTGTTAATAGCCCTCCAGCGAGTGCAGGGTGTGGTGGAGAAGCGGAATACTATGCCCATCCTGGCTAATATTCTTTTGGAAGCCAAGCCGGAGGGTTTGGATATCGTGGCGACTGATTTAGAAATTGGCATGAGAGGTTTATATAAAGCCACGGTCCAGGAGCCCGGTTCTGTCACGTTTTCCGCTCGAACCCTTTTCGATATTTTAAAGGAAATTCGTCATTCGGATATTGAATTGGTGGTGGGAGAAAACAATTGGGTCACCGTGAAGGCCGGAAAAAGCCAATTTCGGGTGGTGGGGTTGCCCAGTAAGGACTATCCTGCCCTTCCCGCCATTGAACGGGAAGGTTTAATGGCCCTTCCCGCCCAAGGGTTATTGCAGCTTCTTAAAAAGACGGTCTTTGCCGTGGGAGAAAAGGACACGCGGTACGTCTTGAACGGCCTTCTCATTACCCTCATTCCTGCCGGAGCCAAAGTGACTCTCCGTTTGGTGGGCACTGACGGGCACCGATTAGCCTGGGCTGAGCAGGAGGTGACACCTGAGAAAGCCGCCATCCCCCCGGCAGAAATTAAAGTTATTATTCCCAAAAAGGCCGCCATAGAAATCCGGCGACTGTTGGAAGAAGACGACGAACAACCATTTTTAGGTTTTACGAAAAATATGTTGATCTTTCGGAAAAGCGGGTTGGTCTTAACCTCTCGGATTATGGAAGGGACCTACCCCAACTATCAGCAGGTGGTGCCGAAAGAAAGTTCCAAGAAAGTCACGGTAAACAAGGCGGATTTGGAGGGTGCCCTTCGAAGGGTGGCGATCCTCTCGAAAGACAAGGCTCATGCCGTGAAACTGTCCATCAATCCAGATCACATTCACCTATCTTCAAAAAGTCCGGATTTGGGAGAAGCGGATGAAGACATCCCGGCCAAATTTGTGGGAGAAAGTTTTTCTACTGGTTTCAACGCCAGATATTTTTTAGATGTGTTGTCAGTCATCGAAACGGAATCGCTCACCCTCCAAATGGAAACACCCTTGAGTCCGTGTTTGATTCAAGAACAGGGGAATCCCACATTCAAAGCTGTGGTGATGCCCGTGAAGGTTTGACGGATTTGATCCACCAGACGTTCATTCTTCTACACGCATTCAAAGCCTGAAAATATATGGAATCCACAGGAACACCCAGCCCAGAATCCGCCCGCCCTGTAGACCGCCAACACTCGGATGCCCGGTACGATGCCGATCAGATCCGTGTCTTGGAAGGATTGGAAGCGGTGCAAAAACGACCGGCCATGTATATTGGCAGCACCGGGGTCGATGGCCTGCACCATATGGTGTATGAGGTGGTCGACAACAGTGTGGATGAACACATGGCCGGTTATGGAAACGAAATTCAGGTGGTGCTCCAGTTGGATGGAAGTGTGCTGGTGTCGGATAATGGAAGAGGGATTCCCACAGGGATGCATTCCACCCAGAAAAAGTCAGCGGCAGAAGTCGCCTTAACGGTCCTCCATGCGGGCGGAAAGTTTGAGGAGGGTGCCTATAAAGTGTCGGGAGGGTTGCATGGTGTAGGGATTTCGGTCGTGAATGCTCTCTCCGAATGGCTGGAATTAGAAATTTGGCAAAATGGGGAGGTGTTCGAACAACAGTACCAACGTGGAAAGCCGCTGGGCCCGTTAACCGTCGCAGGTAAAACCAAAAAACGGGGGACGAAAGTGGTGTTTAAACCGGATCCCCTCATTTTTGAAACCGTCGAATTCAGTTTTGATGTTCTGGCTCAACGACTTCGGGAATTGGCCTTTCTCAATAAGGGGCTGGAGATTTGTTTAAAAGATGACCGAACAGGAAAAGAAAAAGAACAGGTGTTTTGCTACAAGGGAGGGATCGTCTCCTTCGTGGAACACCTGAATGAAGCCAAGTCGCCCCTCCACCCGCCCATTGTCGTGGAAGTGGAAAAACCCGAAATGATTCTCCAGCTCGCCCTTCAATATAACGAAGGGTATTCCGAGAATTTGTATTCTTTCGCTAATAACATTAATACCCGAGAGGGAGGCACTCATCTCATCGGGTTTAAATCCGCCCTGACGCGCACAATCAATAGTTATGCAACCGCTAATGAGCTGTTTAAAAAAGATTCGGAATCATTGAGCGGGGAAGATGTACGGGAAGGCTTGACCGCTGTTGTGAGCGTGAAGATTCGAAATCCCCAGTTTGAAGGCCAGACCAAAGCCAAATTAGGCAATAGTGAAGTGAAGGGTATCGTAGAGGCGGCAGTCAATGAAGCTTTAGGATCCTACCTGGAGGAAAATCCAGCCGTCGCCAAAAAAATTGTTGGAAAGTCGGTGGATGCCGCAAGGGCCCGTGAAGCGGCGAGAAAAGCCAAAGAACTCATTCGGAGAAAAGGCGCGTTGGATGGGGGGTCGCTTCCGGGAAAATTGGCCGACTGCTCCGAAAAAGATCCCCAATTCAGTGAACTCTATCTTGTCGAGGGTGATTCAGCAGGCGGGTCGGCGAAACAGGGGCGTGATCGGCGCTCTCAAGCGATCCTTCCACTCAAAGGCAAGATCCTGAATGTCGAAAAGGCCCGTTTTGACAAAATGCTTGCCAGTGAGGAAATCCGAACCCTCATTATGGCGATCGGAACCGGGATCGGTCGACCACGGGAAGATTCGGAAAAAGGCAAGGAAGACAAAGACGCTTTTGATATTAACCGTGCCCGGTATCACAAAATCATTTTAATGACCGATGCCGATGTGGATGGCAGTCATATCAGGACTCTTCTGTTGACCTTCTTTTTCCGGCAAATGCCGGAACTGATCGAGCGGGGCTATATCTACATTGCCCAGCCGCCCTTGTTTAAGGTCAAAAAAGGGAAGGGAGAGAAGTATCTCAAAGACGAGGCGGCGATGAATGCGTATCTTTCCAATCTCGCCGTGGAGGATGCCCAACTCTTTCTCCCCGACCGCAATGAATTTGTGACCCGTGAAGAACTCATCCCGATTTTAGATAAGCTGGTGGGCTTTGAAGGGTTATTAGCCCGTCTGGGTCAGAAGCAAATTGAACCTGCTCTGCTCCGGGTGTTTGTGGATTTTCCTCAATTGACCAAAGACCTGTTAAAAAATCTTGGGGATCTGGAATCGCTGATCCAAGAGGCGAAACGACGGCTTCGTCTGGCCTTTCCGGAAGGAACCGTTGATCTGACGATTCAAAATGATGAGGAACATCAAACCCACCACCTCATCTGTCGGGTAGTAGGAAATGGCAGTCAGAAAATATTGAACCTGACTCACGACATGGTGGGATCAGCGGATTTCAGGGAATTACAAAAGATCTCTCCCTCGGTGTTGGGATTGGGGGCACCACCCTACCGGTTAAAACGTAAAGACACGGAATCGGAATTTTCCACCAGTAAGGATCTCGTGGATGAAATTCTGGAAACCGGGAAAAAGGGTATGTCCATCCAACGGTACAAAGGATTGGGCGAAATGAATCCCACGCAACTGTGGGATACCACGATGAATCCAGAGACCCGGAGTCTCCTTCAGGTGACATTGGAAGACACCACGGGAGTGGATGAAATCTTTACCATTTTGATGGGTGACGAAGTAGAACCCCGCCGGAATTTCATTCAACAGCATGCCCTGGAAGTTCGGAATCTAGATGTCTAGCAAGTGCCATCGTTCGACGTGTTCACCCATGTCACCAAATGCTTACAGGAAAGTGAGCTCTGTACTTCGCGTGGTGAGGCATGAGCGGAACAAGCTTCGGGAAAAATCATAAGTATGAAGGTTGGAGATCCCATTCGAGGAGTTATGCATGCCGGCTGAACAACGCCTGACGCAAGTAGCCATTGAAGATGAAATGCGTTTGTCCTATTTGGACTATGCGATGAGCGTCATTGTCGGCCGTGCGTTGCCGGACGTGCGAGACGGACTCAAGCCCGTTCATCGGCGGATCCTTTATGGCATGAATGAAATGGGTCTGGCGGCAGGGCGCCCCTACCGGAAATCCGCCAAGATCGTCGGCGAAATCATGGGCAACTATCACCCGCATGGTGACACGGCCATTTACGACACGTTGGTCCGCATGGCCCAGGATTTCAATATGCGGTACCCACTCGTCGATGGCCAGGGAAACTACGGGTCGGTTGATGGAGATCCGCCGGCGGCCATGCGCTACACCGAGGCACGCTTAACCAAGCTGGCTGAGGAAATGCTTGTCGATATTGACCGGGAGACGGTCAATTTTACCCCGACCTACGATGAGTCGTCTCAAGAACCGGTGGTCTTGCCGGCCCGCATCCCGAACCTCCTGGTGAATGGGGCAGGTGGGATCGCGGTCGGGTATGCCACCAATATTCCCACGCATAATCTGGGCGAAGTCGTTGCCGGGTTAATTGCGCTTATTGATCGTCCGGAAGTGACCATTCAAGAGCTTATGGAATGCATTCCCGGGCCGGATTTCCCCACCGCCGGTTTTATCTATGGCACACAAGGGATCAAAGATGCCTATGAGACAGGACGGGGGCTCTTGTCTCTTCGAGCAAAGGCGGAAATAGAAGTCGACGAACGCACGGATCGGGCGCGCATCATCGTCTCCGAACTGCCTTACCAGGTCAACAAAGCCAAGCTCATCGAGAAGATCGCTGATCTTATCCACGAAAAACGACTGGAAGGGATTTCTGACCTTCGGGATGAATCCGACCGGGATGGACTGCGCGTGGTCATCGAGCTGAAGAAAAACGAAAACCCGTCGGTGTTACTGAATCAACTCTATAAACACACGCAAATGCAAACGACCTTCGGGGTTATCATGTTAGCCCTGGTGGGGAATCGTCCCGAAGTATTGGACCTTAAGCAGATTCTGGCGGCGTTTATCGAGCACCGGAAAGAAGTCGTGGTTCGCCGGACGGCGTACGACCTGCGAAAAGCTGAAGAGCGGGCCCACATCTTAGAAGGCTTGAAGCGGGCATTAGAATCGTTGGATGAGGTCATTGCCCTCATCCGGGGGGCGTCTTCCCCGGAAACCGCTCGTCAGGGTTTGATGAGCCAGTTTTCTTTGAGCGAAGTGCAAGCCAATGCCATCCTGGACATGCGGCTGCAACGGCTGACCCAACTCGAACAAGACAAGCTCACCCAGGAATATAACGAACTGATCTCCCGCATTGCCCATTTGCGCACCGTGTTAGGCTCCGAAGCGATGGTGCGACAAATTGTGAAACAGGAATTAGTGGAAATCAAAGAGCAATATTCCGATGAGCGGAGAACGCAGATCGTTCCGGCCGAAGCCGAGTTACAGATGGAGGACCTGATCGCGGAAGAAGAAGTGGTCGTCACCATTACCCATGCCGGTTACATTAAGAGAAATGCCGTCTCCATCTATCGGGCCCAACGCCGTGGGGGAAAAGGGAAAGTCGGCATGGGGGTCAAAGAAGAGGACTTCGTCGAACAAATCTTTACGGCTTCAACACATGATTACCTATTGTTCTTCACCGATGCGGGGCGGGTGTATTGGCTCAAAGTGTATCAGTTGCCGGATGTCGGGCGGTCCAGCAAAGGCAAAGCCATTGTGAACCTGTTGGCCATGAGCCAGGGAGAACGGGTCACGGCGACGTTGCCGGTCAGAGTATTTGCAGAAGACCAGTATGTCGTGATGGCCACGCAAAAGGGCTACATCAAAAAAACCGATCTGGCCGCATTCAGCCATCCACGGCAAGGGGGGATTATTGCGTTGACCCTGGAGGAAGGCGACCGGCTCATTGGTGTCGATATCACGGATGGCACGAGAGAAATTCTCCTGGGCACCCGAATGGGAATTGTCATTCGCTTTCGTGAGGAGGATGTCCGTCCGGTGGGCCGAACAGCCCGTGGAGTCCGTGGCATCACATTGGCTGAGGGCAATGAGGTCATCGGGATGGTCACGATTACCAGTGAAACCCAATCCTCAATTCTGACAGTCACGGAACGCGGATATGGGAAACGGACACAGGTCGAGGAATACCGTCTCCAATCACGAGCGGGCAAGGGCGTCATTAGCGTCAAAGTCACCGAGAAAAACGGGCCCGCCATTTCGTTCCATCAGGTCTGGGAATCCGATGAAATCATGCTCATGTCAGCCGAGGGCATGATCCTTCGCACGCGGATGGGGGATATCCGTGAAATTGGACGCAATGCCCAAGGGGTTCGGTTGATTGACCTACCGGATGACGATCGAGTCGTCGGCGTGGCCAAACTGGCCGAGACCGATGAAGGCGATCAAACGGAGCCGGATGACCCCGATGGCGACACACCGGGCGAGCCAGTCTCCTCAATCGAATAAACTCGAGTGACAATTTCAGAAAAAACAGGCCCCGGAAATGGCGCCTTCAGATACCCGTGGAAAAACGGGTATCATAAGAAATCCCTATCCTTGCTTAAGGAGGGGCGAAGGGAAAAGAGAGGCCGTGCAACAGCGGGGAGACGTGACTCCCGTTCACATGCCCGTTTTTTTCACATCTCCACTCCCCTTCCTCTCCCCTGGCAAGTGTGAGGGGACAGGAAACAGTATGTGGGAAAGGTGTGGGATTGGATTCTTCAAAAAAAGCCTCAGGAAAACCGGCAAGGTCAAAAAAGTTAGACCCCATCGTCAAAATGGGACTAGGCATCCTGTTCGGAGGATTTTGTCTCATCACCTTCGGCATGTTCCTCTCCCGTCCCGACCGCAGCATCCCGCCCTATAGTATTGGTGCCCAAGAGGGATCGCTGGTGGCGGTGCACCTGCCTTCCTGGACCAGTGATCCCGAAATAGAAAGCCTGATTACACGGTTTGGCACAGTCGGCCGGGCCACCCGCGATTTCGCGTCCATGAAAATCCGCCCCACCACGCCGGACGATCCTCACGGGCGCTACCAAACTCTACAAATCATCATCTTTTCAGATCCGAGCTGGACCGAACCGGATACCCTGCATCGGTATGTCGCGGGCAACCACGACGACCCTTCGGCCGAGACATTTCGGAGAGACTTTGAAGCCGCCGTTCGAGCTGGCTATCGTGCCGATGAGGAAGGCCAGGCGGGATGGATCGGTCCCTGGAACCGCAGCGGGTCAAAAGATCGAACACTCACGATGAATTGGGTCTTTCAAGAGACGTGGGGAAAGGAAAATACTAACGCTCAGACTTCTCCCCCGGCTCCGTAGTGTCCGGCAGTGGCTCCGCCAGGGC
>JAOUGQ010000224.1 GCA_029865515.1 Nitrospirota bacterium | reverse complement strand
CTCCGGCTTGGAGGAGGTCAGGGAAGGTACCAAACGTGGACAAATTCTTGGTGAAGCGACCTGTTTCGTCCGCGATCTGTGCAACCATCCTGCTAACGTGATGACACCCTCCCGCGTCGTCACCGAAGCGAAAAAAATCGCCAGGGAATCCAAAGTCCGGCTCAAGGTGTTGGACCGGCGCCAGCAGGAAAAACTCGGCATGGGAGGCTTGCTGGGAGTCTCACGAGGCAGCATCGAACCGCCACAATTCATCATTCTGGAATATGCAGGTGGCCCTCGCACACAAAAGCCTATTGTCTTTGTCGGCAAGACAGTGACGTTTGATAGCGGCGGCATTTCCTTGAAGCCTTCCGAAAACATGGAACAGATGAAGGCGGATATGACCGGCGGTGCTGAAGTGTTGGCGACGATCCGGGCCGCCTCCCGTCTTCGACTTCCGGTGAATGCGATTGGAATCCTGCCGGTGACGGAAAACATGCCGGGAGGACGCGCAACCAAACCCGGCGATATCCTCAAAATGCTGTCCGGCAAAACGGTGGAAGTCCAAAATACCGATGCCGAGGGCCGATTGATTCTGGCTGACGGCCTGGCATATGCCACACGACTCAAACCCGCCTGCGTGATTGACATCGCCACTCTCACGGGAGCCGCCATCGTCGCTCTGGGACAATTTGCCATTGGGATGTTGGGCAATGACGACACCTTGAAAGCCGACCTTCGAAAGGCCGGTGACCAGGCGGGAGAACGCGTGTGGGAAATGCCACTGTGGGATGAATATTTCGAGCAGTTGAAGAGCGATGTGGCCGACATGCGGAACATTGGCGGACGGGGAGCCGGCATGATTACTGCCGGGATGTTTTTATCCAAATTCGTCGGGGACCATCCGTGGGTCCATTTGGATATTGCCAGTACCGACTGGGGTAGCGCAGAACGGCCTTATATTCCCAAAGGGCCGACCGGCACCGGTACCCGATTACTCATTCAATACTTGCTGAATCACACCAACGGCTACGGCAAATAAGCACGCGATGAATGTCTCTAAACTGGCGGGGCAACTGTGCATGATCGGGTTCGAGGGGACGGAGGTCACTCCGGATCTTCGAGCGTGGATGCATGAATACCAACCGGGAGGGATCATTCTCTTTTCCCGCAACTTGGTCGACCCGGCACAAATCGCTCACCTCACGAACGATTTACAAGCCCTGGCCGGTGACATCCCTCTGCTTATTGCCATCGATCAGGAAGGCGGGCGGGTCTCCCGCCTGCCTTCCGGCTTTACCATTTTTCCTCCTGCGGCAACCGTGGCTCAACCGGGATCGACGGAATTGGCCTATCAAGCGGCAGCAGTGACGGCCAAGGAGTTACGTGCCGTGGGGATTAATATGAATATGGCACCGGTTCTGGATATCCATACGAATCCCTCCAATCCCATTATCGGAGATCGGGCATTTGGGACCGAACCGGAACAGGTTTGCCTCATGGGAGCGGCCACCATTGCGGGTCTGCACGATCATCGGGTGTTAGCCTGCGGGAAACATTTTCCCGGACACGGTGATACCAGTTCCGATTCACATCTGGAATTGCCGGTGGTCCACGCCACCCGTGAACGGCTGGAAGCAGTGGAACTCAGACCTTTTCAGTACGCCATCGATCACGGCCTACAGACCATGATGACCGCCCATGTGCACTACCCTGCCCTGGACCCTGAAAACCCCGCCACACTTTCCCGCACAATCCTATCGGGCATGCTACGGCGGCAGATGGGATTTCCCGGTGTCATTCTGAGCGATGACTTGGAGATGCGTGCGATTTTGGACCATTCGAAAGTCGGCGATGCAGCAGTGCGGTCTCTACAAGCCGGAGTGGATATGTTGCTGGTGTGCAAAACCCGCACGCTCGAAACCGATACCATTGAAGCCGTTCGCCGGGCCATTGAATCCCATGAATTGGACCCGGTTAGCCTTGAGGCAAGCTTAGGTCGTATTGCCTCGGTGAAACAGCGGTTTGCGCATCCCTATCAGCCTATCGATTCAACCTCCATCCCCTACACCGTGGGAATTCCTGCCCATCACGAAGTGTTAGCCCACATACAGGACCACGCTCGCATCTGAACCTGAACGCACAGAGCCACAAGGGAGATTCTTCAGGCGCGCACAAAAAATGATCGGGGTTTCGTTGGGTCGTGCACCCACTTCCAAATGCCCGTTCCTGATTACTTGCTTGATCGGCTTTTGAGAGCAGGCCCTGGCCCAATCCCGGACATTTCTGGACATTCCCCACAAAGATTTGTTTAGCTAGCACCCGTGCCGTTTAAGCTGATCGCCCATTCATCGGTTCGTATGTAATATGTATGTTGATGATAGGATCGATTCATGTATTTCACGGGAGCAAGGAGAACTGCCATGGCATTGAAAAAAGGGGACATTATCGATGAACGCAAACGACACCCGGATTCCTGCGGCCTGGTGCTCAAAGTGATGAGCGGAGGGGAAGGGTTTGAAAAGATTAAATGTTGTGGACATGAATTGACCCTGGAAGACGTGGTACCTTCTTTCAGTCAAGAGCGTGGCCGCCGAACAGGGCGTTTGTTGGTCGGGATGACCATTGATGAGAAAAAAGTCGCGGCCCATTCCTGTGGACTTCGCCTGATGGTGATGGCTGGGGGTGAAGGCTTTCAAGAAGTGATCTGTTGCGGCCATTCGTTCGGAGCTGGAGCCATGCAGGATTTACAGTTCGGTAAGATGCGCGCCGAGGGGAAAGAGCAGGGTCAAGCGCCCAACACTCCCCACCAAGGAACCGCCTAAGAGGAAACTCCCGCTATGTTGGGGTGGACACCAGAATCAGTCAAACAATGGGTCCGGTGGATGCAGTTCCTGGACCGTTGGGGCTATATCACGGCTTGCTTGAGTTTTCTCCTGGTAGGCATGTTGGTGTTTGGCTATAGCTGGGTCGCCTATGCTCAATCGGTACAACAGGCATTTTTACCAGCCACGATCACGTTACTGAATGACCTGTTGTTCGTCATCATTCTTTTGGAATTGTTTCGCACCGTTTTAGGATTCTTGCAATCCGACCGTATTCGGCTCGAACCGTTTCTTCATGTGGGGATCATTGCCTCTGTCCGGAGAATTCTCACGGCTGGGGCCGAATTTTCACATCAAGACACAGTCCCGGAAGAAATATTTCATCAATATCTTTTGGATATGACCTTGCATGTCCTCGTGATTTTGGTCTTAATGATTGCGTTATATCTCCATCGAAAATCCGATCCTCCCGTCGAACCTGTATTCAGCAAATAGGCCTTTAATTTTCCCTGATTTTTTCCTTTTCAATCCATCCCCCTTCCTTCGATTTTATCCTCAAATCCTCATGGCTTTCTCCCGCTCTTACCACATAACATCTTGCGTCCTGCAGGAGGCTGTGGCACTATAGCTTCCCCTTTTGCACGACAGCATAGTGAGTTGATTATCATGGACTCTCTTCCGGAATTAGTTGGTACGGTCCATATTATCCTGGGCCCCTATCGTGGAAATCCGATTGCGCTATATATGCGCCAGGATGGCTCCACCTGCCAAATTTCACCTCGCATTTACCCTTGGAATCGAACGGTTGGTGTCGGGGATACTCCCAATCGAGCCGCCGCAGATTTTGAAAACAAATGGAAAGAAACGGACCTGGCAGAGGATATGTATACCGGTCCTCATTGGGAAGGGGGTATCAAACCCGAAAAACCGAAGCCCGTCCCTCCGCCCAAACCTGCCGTCCCTCCGGCTAAGGCAGAGGTTAAGCAAGAAGGCAAAACCTCTTCCTCCGAATCAGCGACAACTCCTGATTCACCCCAACCCATTGCCAAAGCTGAAGATCCAGCCTCGTAAGAACCTGCATTCTCTTAAAACCAATTCAGTTTTGTTTCTTGGAAATTCTGAAAGAACGGGCCTGAGCAGTTGAGAATTAGCCTACTTTCGGCCAGCGCCAAACTGTCTGGCTGCTTTTATCAATGCGAAAAATAAGCGTTTCTGAATAGCATCCTTCCGGTACAAATACTCCGGATGCCATTGGACGCCAAGCCAAAATGGATGGGTTGAGGCTTCAATGGCTTCAATAACCCCATCTGGGGCAACCGCAGTGGCCTGCAAAGACGACGGGACAGATTTGATGGATTGATGGTGCGAACTATTCACCGGAATGCTCGCCCTCTTGGCGATTCGCCGGAGTAGGCTGTTTGGTTCAATGTGAATGAGATGAGCTGTTTTGGTGGCCGATGTTGTGGGGCGGTGCTGAATCCTGGTCACCAATTGAGAGGGAATGTCCTGAATCAAGGATCCCCCCAAGGCCACATTCATGGATTGCATGCCTCCGCATATGCCCAACGTCGGCAGACCACGACGAAAGGCCAGCTTGGACAGACCCAGCTCCAATTGAGCCCGCTCTTCGCTCATTCGCCGAAAAGGATACCGTTGCCGCTCCCCGTATAACTCTGGAGCCAAATCTGATCCGCTTCCGGTAACCAGTAGGCCGTCTAACCGTTGTAAAAGAAATTCCTGTTGGGTCAGGCCACGGACCAGGGGAAGTACTATGGGGACTCCCCCCGCGTCCTGGACAGCTTGAAGGTATCGAGCCCGCAAAAAATAGGTAGGCTCTTTTCCCCCCATGTCTTCGCGATTCCCGGGATTGAAATCCGGAGTGATCCCGATGATAGGCTTGACCATGGTGGTCGATTGACTCAGGGTGTGTCTATTTCCCTGTCACAAGAGGTTCATCCTCGTAAGCGGAGACCCCAAAGAATCGAACGGGTTCATTTCCTTTCAGATGATCAGGGGTAATGACATACGTGCCATAGAAGCTGGGTGTCCATATACCTTGCGCCGCTTCAAGATCACCCCCCGTCAATCCATAGGCAAATCCTCCCACAACCCCACCCAATATGGCATAGGCCAGCTTGCAAGGAAAATACACCAATGTGAGCAGCGCACTTCCAATCCCGAGCGCCGCCTCATTGCTTGGGCTCGATAATTCTTGTTCTGCAGCCAGACTAAGACCCGGCGTGCCAACTCCTACGACCAGAGAAAAAGTCAAAAGAACAAAAATGCCTGTTCCTTTTTTGAATAACCTTCTTGAAAAATTCTCGAGTTGATTCATGATGTAATCTCCCTCCTTTATTTTACCTTTATGTAAACCTTTTGGTGTTTATGCA
>JAOUGQ010000223.1 GCA_029865515.1 Nitrospirota bacterium | reverse complement strand
CTTGGGCACGGGCAACGGGGAATTCCTCGGAGGGCAATCCTTTCCCTCCACGTTTTCTGCTAACCAAACAACCAATCGAGTCGCGCTGACAGACTTCGATGGCGATGGACTTTTGGATTTGGCCGCCGCCAATCTGCTTGGAAACGGTAATGCGACAGTGCTCAAAGGCCAAGCCTTTGGCAAATTCTCCACCCCTTTCGACCTCACGGATCAGAAGGGAGGAGAAGTCGTCGCCGGAGATTTCAACGGGGATACCAAACCGGACCTTGCCTTTATTCAGAAAGGGAGCCCCAGGATTAAAAACGATACAATCGAGGTACGTCTCGGCAATGGCAATTTAACCTTCGACTCCTCCACGACCCTGCCCTTGCTGGATGCTGATTATGCACTCAACTTTACTTTGGCCGTAGATGTGGATGGCAACGGTACCCTGGACCTGGTGACCGCCAATACTGGTACTGACGACGTGTCCGTCTTCCTTGGCAACGGCGACGGCACCTTTGAGGGTGCCCTCACGACCCCCGTCGGCGATCAACCTACGTGGGTGGCGGCAGGCCACCTGGATGGAAATGCAACGTTGGACTTGGCCGTGGTCAATGCCGGTCCCCTGGGAGGACAAGCCGGCACACTCTCGGTTCTCTTCGGTACGGGCAACGGTGGCTTCTCCCCAGGGCCGAAGTTCTTCCTCAACACGGAACCCAATTCTGTCATCATCGGTGACCTCAACGGCGACGGCAAGTCTGATCTGGCCGCCATTGTCCAGAGTCCTCATGCCGACTGGAATCTTCAGGTCGTGTTGGGAAACGGTAACGGCACCTTCAGGACTCCTACCGTGATTCCGCTCATCGAAGATTTAGTAGGCAACCTGACCGCCTCCGATCTCGACCTGGACGGAGATCTTGACCTGATCATGACTGTTGGCACTGAGATCGGAATCCTTGCAAGCCATGGGGACGGCACCTTCCAACCGCTGCTCCACTTTGACGGCGGAACCCCAATGGGCCCGATCACCGCAATCGACCTCAACCACGACCAGCGCCCGGATCTCGTCATTCCACAAAGTCGCGGCGGCACCACGACGGTCCTGCTCAACACTGCGGCAGCCCCCACCAGGATATCCCATGATATCAATGGTGATGGAACCGCCGATCTCGTTTGGCGCAATACCAGCTCAGGCACGGTGGCCATATGGTTTATGAAAGGGGCAACCATCAAGTCGACGGCCTTTCCAGCCGGCGTCTCCTTGGATTGGAAAATTCAGCAGATGGGCGATCTCAATAGGGATGGGAAGGCAGACCTCGTCTGGCAAAATACGAGCAATGGCCTGGTGGCAGTGTGGCTGATGAATGGCCAAACCATTACCTCCGTTGGCTCTCTGGCCACCGTGCCATTAGCCTGGCAAATCGCAGGCATGGGAGATATGGATGATAATGGCACGGCCGACCTTGTTTGGCGCAATACCAGCTCAGGCACGACTGCAGTGTGGCTTATGAACGGGGCAACCATACAATCGATGGGCTTTCCTGCCAGCGTCTCACTGGATTGGCAGATTGCCAAGGTAGGCGATGTCAATGCCGACGGCAAAACCGATATCATCTGGCACAATAGCAACAGCGGTGTGGTAGCCGTCTGGTTGATGAACGGGCTAACGATCAGTTCAGTGGCATTTCCCGGTAGCAACCCGACCACATGGGTGATTGAGGGAGCCGGCGATCTGAATGGCAATGGGACGACGGATATCGTCTGGCGCAATACGGGCACGGGCGAAGTGGCGCTTTGGTTGTTGAACGGGACGACCGTCACTTCGTCCGGATTTCCAGGTGGAATATCACTCGATTGGCAAATGAGGCAGGTGGGCGATGTAAATGCCGATGGCAAAGCAGATGTGATATGGCACAATAGCACCACGGGTGCGGTCTCGGTCTGGTTGATGAACGGGCTATCGATCGCCTCAGTAGAGTTTCCCGGGACGGTTCCCACGGATTGGGAAATTCAGTAAGCGATCAGGATGGGAATAAAATGAGTGAACGAGTGTTCGATGAGGGAAGATAGCTCATCCTATGTTTTTCCCCTGGATGATACAACTATGCCTACCAATATATATAGCCTTTCTCAGCTATTTTATTTGCCTACTCACCGCCCTCATCAGCCTACTCCCCCATCTTGGATCGATCGTCGGCATTGCGTGGTGCATGTATCTGATGTTTCTCGCTACGGAAGAGGTCCATCAATTGAATGTAAAAACAGCTTCCAGGTATTTGTCATCATAGGCCTTCTCCTGATTGTCTCCAATGTTAGCAGTGAGATGGCTGCCCGCCGGATGGCCACAAATTTGGAAAAGATGGCTCCCGCGATGGAGAACATTCAAAGCATGGAACCGGAAGAAGCAGGAAAAATGGTGGGAGAATTCCTCAAAGGTCTGGAAACAGCCCAAAAAGGAGAATTCGACGTCCGAAAAGGAATAACCAGAGCACCTGGTTTTTGTTTTTTAGCTTTTTTCATTCAGCCTGACATTCACCTGAATGCACTCAACTGGATCAACAATGAGATCAAATTCACTTTCTTTTCTCTCTAAATTCCGGCATAGACATGATCGGCAGTAATCGCGAGAGGCTGACCATCACATTCAACAAAGAAAATAGTTCCATTATTAACTTTGGCTTCTAATGCTGTGCAATCGGAAGCACGATGTCCCAAAAACATTGGTGCAACATAATAGGATACGGCTTCTGCCATCTGTTTCATAAATCCTGTTTGAAATAAATCAAGAGCTTCTTTTTTTAACGCATACTCAATTGCTTCAATAACCAAAAATAGGCTGACGATCCTCAATCCCCCCTCTGAACAGCCTTCAGCTATTCAGAAATTGGCTTGTAGAGTTTGACCGGGGCCATCCGTTTTTTCCGCATGCGAACATTGAGCATTTCCACCGTAACAGAAAACGCCATCGCAAAATAAATATAGCCCTTCGGCACATGCACATCGAACCCCTCCACCATGAGCGTGACACCCACGAGAATGAGAAACGAGAGGGCAAGAATTTTGATCGTTGGATGCTCATCCACAAAATCTCCAATCGCTTTAGCCGCCATGAGCATCACGACCACAGCCAGGATGATCGCGATGGCCATGAGAGACACCTGATCGACCAGGCCGACCGCCGTGATGACCGAATCCAGCGAAAACACAATATCCAAAACTGCAATCTGGAGCAGAACCATTCCCAGGCTGGCGACCACAACTGTGGGACCGCTCTCTTCTACCCCTTCCAGGCTATTATGGATTTCATGCGTCGCTTTGAACAACAGAAACAAACCGCCTCCGACCAGAATCACATCGCGCCCTGAAATCGCATGAGTGAACACCGTCACCCACGGTTCGGTTAATCCCATGACCCAGGAAATCGAAAATAGCAACGCCAGGCGCGCCATCATGGCGAGGCCAAGCCCCGTCCTTCTGGCAAGTGCCCGCTGCCTTTCGGGAAGGCGTCCGACAAGAATGGAGATAAAGATAATGTTATCGATCCCCAACACAATTTCTAATGCGGTTAATGTGCCGAGTGCGATCCAGCCTTCAGGACTTGCCAGCCATTCAAACATCATATGTTCCTCTTCTTTCTTTTAACGGTTATGAACGGTGCCAAAACTCATGATGAATGGTTCGTCGGGACCAGGGCAGATATGGGCAAATCAGCTCTGTCCGTTACTCACCATCTCCCCCGACAGACCTGCCTCTAGAGGTGAGCCAACCTCCTTAAAGTGAGAAATTCCACTGAACTGAAAATGGATGACACGATATGTCCGACATTTTGCGGGAGGTAGTCTTGATAAAACCTCAAAAGAAGTCAACGAGTTATGGGATTAGCCAGAAATTCCGCCTGCGTTTCTATTTTCCACTTCCCCTCCTTGACACCTCTCAGCCCTATATGTAACCATTGGTTACATGACACCTGAAGCCTTCAAACAGATTCGTCAACGCCTGGGTTTAACCCAAAACCAACTGGCTGAACGCCTCCGCACCACTCGCATGACGATCACCCGGTATGAATGCGGGATGCGCCGGATTCCTGGAGTGGTGGAGGCCATTCTCTCACAACTGGATTCCCCCACACAGATTCCCATGGCCGGGATCGTCGCCGCCGGCAACCCGATTGAACCCATTCCCCAAACTGAACTGGTAGAGGTTCCACCATCCATGCTGAGGACAGGGGATAATTTCGCGCTACGGGTAAAAGGCGAGTCGATGCGGGATGAAGGCATTCTGCCTGGCGACCTGGTGATTGTGCATAAACAGCGAGCGGCGAGAAATGGCCAAACCGTGGTCGCGCTGGTGAATCAGGAGGCAACAATCAAGAAGTATTACCGCAAAGAGGGGCAGATTGAACTGCATCCGGCAAATACGACCATGGCACCCATTCTGGTAACACCACAGGATGAGTTCGTGATTGAAGGAGTCGTGATCGGGGTCATTCGACACTGCGGGTAAATGGATCTTGAAAATTCCAGGATAGATTCCCCATGAACGATGTCGGAAATAATGAGGAAAATGCCTGTTATCCTGAGCCCCAGGCGAAGGATCTCTGTGCCCAGGTTGAGAAACCAGGGCGCAACGAGATCCTTCCTTTACTCAGGATGACGGACCGGGTGGAGACTATTGCAGCTCCACGTTATTCGCCCAATGCCTGAATGGTGAAATCTCCATTTTTACGATGATGGATCGACAGATTGTCTGCATAGGTATTCCACGATTCGAAGTGGCCCTGGCACGTCTCGACGATCCGACCTTACGCACCAGACCTGTCGCCGTGGCTTCAGCACATGCATCTCGGGCCATCATCCGTGAAGTCTCCGCCGAAGCCGAAGACGCAGGCGTGCGGCCTGGGCTTCCAGCCGATCGGGCCAGGCGACGCTGCCCCTCGCTTCGGCTTGTTCCCCCGAGTCCCTTCCGCGTATCCCGTGCCCATCAGGCACTGCTGCCTTCGATTACACCGGTCGCACCAGTATGGGAATCCTATAAGCCCGGCCATTTTTTCTTAGATCTGACCGGCACCACTCGCCTGTTCGGCGCTGCCTGCGACACCACGATGCGCCTGGAACGAGACATTTCTCACCGGCTCGGACTCCAGAGCGTGGCAGGTGTCGGAACAAATAAACTGGTGGCGCAGATAGCGTCCTCCGTCTTGACACCTCCGCAATTGTGCGATGTC
>JAOUGQ010000222.1 GCA_029865515.1 Nitrospirota bacterium | reverse complement strand
ATCCACCAAGAGATCACGCAGGGCTTTTAAATAGGCATCCACCTCTTCAGAAGAGTGGAGGTCGGGTTCGGTCACAATTTCTAACAAGGGAGTTCCCGCCCGGTTTAAGTCCACCCCGCTGCCTTCCACGTGCGCATCATGAACATTTTTCCCCGCATCTTCTTCCAAATGCGCTCGACGAATGCGAACCCGCTTCCCTTCTCCATTGACCGCAATATCCAGCCAACCTGGTCCACAGATCGGCAGATCATATTGCGAAATTTGATAGCCCTTCGGCAGATCGGGGTAAAAGTAATTTTTCCGTGAAAATTGATTCGTGAGGGTGATCTCGCAGTGAAGTGCTAAGCCCGTGCGAACAGCCATTTCCACCGCACGTTGATTGAGCACCGGCAAGCTCCCAGGCAATCCCAGACACGTTGGACACACTTGGGTGTTTGGCGGAAGTCCGAATGAGGTGGGACAGCCACAAAACAATTTGGTCTTCGTCTGGAGTTGAGCATGCACTTCAACTCCAATAACAGGTTCATACGCCATAATGCGGAGGGACACTCCTCTCGATTCCGTCTTGAAACGAACTTAATCCAGGGACTTCATTTCCCGCTCGCGGCGCATCGCGTCACGACCGGCCTCTAAGGCTTCACGCACGGCGCAGGAAATTTCTTCCACCAGTTCCCGGCCTCGACCAACCACATCTTCCACGGCATCCGTCGCCCGCTCTTTTAAATCTCGCAAATCTTCACCCGTCCGCCTAGCATACCCCGTGATCCGTTCACGTGATTCTCGACCCGGTTGAGGGGCTAACATGATCGCCGTCACGGCGCCCAACAACGCCCCGCTTAAAAACGCCAATGCGACCGAGCCAGCCGATGCACCCGAATGATTAGTCGCCATAAGATGTTCCTCCTTCTTGCTCTTTATGAACACGTTTTCTCACTGTTGCCGACGCAGCTTTGAGTCCGGCAAGCAAACTGGTGAAGCCCACCAACATTGCACCTCCTTTTCCACGAACGGCTTGATGGACATGATTCACCGTTTGTCCGACATCTCCCATTGCATTCAAAAAAATTGTCGCTCGGTCAATGCCCAGCTTGGCTTGATCAGTCAGCCTGCGGGTATTTTCGTAGGTTCCCTTGACGTCTTTTAATATTCCCGGCAATTCATGGTTAAGTCGAATGAGCAATCGCTCAGATTGCCCAACGGTTCGTTTGACTTGCAGAATCGTTGGAACCAGATAGCCCACCAATACCACAAAAGCCACTGCGATGATGATCGCTGCCAGATCTACCATACCTTGCTATCCTTTCATGACCGAATCACGGGTCGCTTCGTTCGCCAGTTTGTGGCTTGTTCATAGGCATACGCCGCGCGTAAGACTATGGACTCTTCAAACCGACGTCCCACCATTTGCAACCCGATAGGTAGTCCCATTGTACTAAATCCACAAGGGACAGAAATAGCGGGAAGTCCGGCTAAACTCGCTGGAATGGTATAAATGTCAGACAAATACATCTGCAAAGGATCTTCCAACCGTTCCCCTAATTGAAAGGCCGTGGTCGGCATGACAGGGCTCACCAAAAGATCGACCTCCTGGAACACGGCATCAAAATCACGCTGAATCAAGGTTCGAACCGCTTGGGCTTTTCCGTAATACGCCTCGTAGTACCCGGCACTCAGCGCATACGTCCCCAACATAATGCGCCGCTTCACTTCAGGCCCGAACCCTTGGGAACGTGTGCTCCGGTACATCTCTGCCAATTCTCTCGATTCCTTGGCCCGAAAGCCATACTTGACGCCGTCATAGCGAGCCAAGTTGGAACTAGCCTCTGCCGTCGCCAGGAGATAATAGGTCGCGATAGCCCGTTCGGTAGAAGGCAAGGTCACTTCTTGAATTTTTCCACCTAGCTCCTGCAATACCTGGATGGCCGCCTGAACGCTCTCGAAAACTTCAGGATCAAGACCTTCAGAAAAATACTCCTGTGGCACCCCGATAATCAGCTTCTTCACATCTTTCTTTTTGACCGCTTTCGTGAAATCCGGGACTTCCCGATTGGCAGAGGTGGAATCCATTGGGTCAAATCCGGCAATGACATTCAGCAGGATAGCGGCATCCGTGACGGTTTTGGTAATGGGGCCGATTTGATCTAAGGACGAAGCGAAGGCTATCAAACCATACCGGGACACCCGCCCATAGGTCGGCTTGAACCCCACAACCCCGCAACAGGCGGCAGGCTGTCGAATGGACCCACCGGTATCGGAACCCAAGGCCGCTACACATTCATCTGCCGCCACGGCTGCCGCTGACCCTCCACTGGACCCTCCGGGGATAAATTTTTGATTCCATGGATTCCTGGACGGCCCGAACGCTGAATGTTCCGTGGAAGAACCCATGGCAAATTCATCCAGATTGGTTTTGCCCAGGATTAAGGGTTGATGGGGTCTCAGACTTTCCATGACCGAGGCGTTATAGGGAGGAACAAAGTTTTGCAACATTCGAGACCCACAGGTCGTCCGGATCCCCTCCGTACAAATATTATCTTTGATTCCTAGCGGCATAGCCATCATCGGTTGCGTTTTGCGCCAAGCCAGGAGCCCGTCATCAATAGCTTTGGCTTGTTGCAGAAGCGTCTCTTTCGGAGTCAGCGTAATATAGGCCTTAATTTTCGGTTCCACCTGATTGAGTCGGAGCAAATACGACCGGGCAATTTCTACAGCAGTGACTTCGCCAGCGGTGAATTTATCCTGAAGCTCTTTTAACGTGAGTTTAAACAGAGACATGAGAAACCGGTTAATGCGGTGAGTGGATAAATACGGAGATTGAAAGAGTTACGCTTTCAATCAGAGGGAACGGTTTCAAACGGAAGTTGCCACCCTGATTCTATTCTGATGATCGACTTGAATAATTTTTGGCGCATGCCGCTTGGCTTCTTCGTCATTGAAGAATTCATAACAAAAAATAATGACTTTATCCCCGACCACCCCTAGCCTGGCCGTCGGACCATTCAAAACGATCTCGCCTTCGCCACGCGCACCAGGAAGCGCATAGGTGGAAAACCGTTCCCCGTTATTCAGATTGGATACCATCACGGCTTCAAAGGGCAGGATTCCCGCCTTTTCCATCAGTTCTTCATCAATCGTTAAACTGCCCTCATATTCAAGGCTGGACCCCGTGACTGTCGCCCGGTGAATTTTACAACGTAAGAGTTGTCGATACATATTTAATTCCTAACCTTCTTCATGATCAAACCGATCATTCCCTGTTATGAACTTATTCTTTACTTTCCTAAAATTTTGGGGACCACAAAAAATCCATCATGTGACTCTGGAGCATTAGCCAGCGCTTTATCCAACGGCAAACACTCTCGTGGGGTATCCTCACGTAACCCCGTTTCTTCGCTGGCGACAGAAGCTGTCGGAGGGACACCTTCAGTCGAAACCGCCTGCAAATGATCGACATACGTTAAGATATGGCTCAATTGTTCGGCGAACCTGGCTTTTTCCGCTTCGGCCAATTCCAATCTTGCCAATTGTGCGACATGTTCAACTTCTTTCTGGGAAATTGAGGCCATTTCTACCCTTTGGATTCAGAAATAAAAAAATGTGAGGGACACGCAACGAAAAAACCACGCAATTCAACAAGTATTTCTACCATGAATTTCGCATAAAAAGCTACTCACGAAAAGGGTTTGACCCGCGTTGCGTAATACTGAACTCAAAGAAATGGCAGGGTTGGAAGCCGGTTCCCAGGCAAGCGTAATCACCGGTAGAGCTTAGGTATCAGAAGAAAGAAAGCCTTCGTCCGCAAAACTCACATAGCGCCCATCACCAATGACAATATGGTCCAACACCCGGATACCCAGGATTTCCCCCGCCGCCATGAGACGACGGGTCAAGGCATGATCTTCTTCACTGGGATGAGGATCACCGCTGGGATGATTATGGACAAAGATCACAGCCGCCGCAGATTCTCTTACCGCCAGATTAAAGACTTCCCGTGGATGAACAATACTCACCGTCAAGCTTCCCTCGGAGATGGTCATATCCCGGATGAGGCCATGCTTAGCATCCAGCAACAGAGCCTTAAAAACCTCATGCCGGAGATCGCGTAAAAGAGGATAGTAATGCTGAAAAATATCCTGGCTTTGACGAATCCGCAATCCGGCAGTTAACGGGATGGCCAACGCCCGTTTTCCCAATTCAACGGCTGCAAGAATTTGGGCTGCCTTAGCGGGACCAATTCCCGGGACCACACAGAGTTCTTGTAAGCTTCGATTGGCCAAGCCTCGCAATCCTTCCAGCCGGACAAGTAAGTCCAGCGCGACATCCACCGCCGACGAATCAGGCCTGCCTATTCGCAAAAGGATGGCTAACAGTTGAGCATCCGATAAGCCCTGAGGACCTTTACTCAGAAGCAGTTCACGAGGACGTTCATGTTCCGGCCAGGATTGAATCCCTTTTTTGATTTGGGGGTATTTCATATTGGCAGAGCGACGAAAACCATCACACGAATGCCCTCCACTATACGCAGCATTTTTTCACGCCGTCAAAAATCCCCTCGAGCCCCACTACACTCCCGTTCATTCCAGATTGTTGGGATTTCCAAAACTATGATATGGTCCCCTCGAACATGAGCACATCTTCCATCCGGGTCATTGCAGGACAATTAAAAGGGCGAAGAATTCCCACCCTTTCCGGGCGAACCACCCGTCCGACGTCTCAACGGGCCAGGGAAGCACTTTTTTCGATCCTGGGTGATCAGATTCAGGGAGCCACCATGGCCGATCTGTTTGCAGGGACAGGAGCCGTTGGACTGGAAGCGTTAAGCCGGGGAGCTGCCAAGGTGCTGTTTGTTGAACAAAATCCTATTGCCGGGGACAGCATTCAGCGCACGCTCACCCAATTCAAGATTTCGGCCTCAAACCGGGTATTGACTGAAGATGTGTCACTCGCCATACAAAATTCAATTTTGGTAGGATGGGCCCCATTCGACATAATATTTATGGACCCGCCTTATCGGCTCCCGAATATTCAAGAGCTCTTGCGTCAAATAGAAGAAGCCAACTTGATTGCCCCAACAGGCCGGATTATTTATGAACATTTCCATAAAACTATTGCCCCGCTTTCCACTGGGGCATGGACACTCATCCGAACCGCACGATATGGGGATACCGGGTTCAGCTTTTATCAACCTCAGTCCCAGACGGCAGAAGACTCTGAAGCATGACTATTGGCATCTATCCAGGCACATTTGAT
>JAOUGQ010000221.1 GCA_029865515.1 Nitrospirota bacterium | reverse complement strand
CCCCGACTTGGTCTGCAAGCGATACTCCACACAGTAGGGCACTTGATGTTCAATATGATTCTTTAATGACTCAAACACATGTTCCCGATCATCCGGGTGCAAGAGCTTGGCCCAACTTTCCAGAACCCCCGGGAACTCGGATTCTTCATACCCCAGTAATGCCACAAAATGAGGGGAATACCACACAGGACATTTTGGGGAGTCCCAGGGAATATCCGAACATGGTTCAGCCACCCATAACCCTTCCTGGGAACCACGAGCCGCGATGTTAAACCGTTCCACTTGTTTACGCAGCACGCTGACTTCGCGACGGAGATCCGTCAATTGATTCGTGAGAGCGGCATTGGTTTGCACGCTTTCAGTTAACCGTTTTAAGAGACTCGCGGTATCGGATTCGACAGACACTTGATCATGTGGTCCTGAGGATTGCCGAAGGGAAATAGTGACGTCCGCGACCTGTTCGCGATGAAGCTCTTCATTTGAGGAAGAGGAAGACTTGGGGATTTGAGAAGCGCCAGCAGATTTTTTAGGATTCATCAGCAAAAGGGATGCCTACATTGCGCACCCAGGCGATTTGAGAGAGGGAAGAACATTCTTAACGACTCCAGAATGTAAGATTTGACCTATAATGTCAAGAGGACTAGAGATTCATTCGATAGAGGCACGTACGACAAAGATCACATCGCGTCTATCGGCAAAGGCAGCATTTTGATCCATCACGAAATACCATGGTAGACTCGGCCTCAAATTTATTCCACCGTGCGGGAATCTCACAAGTATGAAAAAAGCTGTCCTGACCATCGCCGGTTCTGATTCCAGTGGAGGAGCCGGCATCCAGGCCGATCTCAAAGCCCTATCCGCCAATGGGGTGTTCGGGATGTCGGTCCTGACTTCCATCACGGCACAGAATACATGCGGAGTATCGGCCGTTTTTCATCTTCCCTCTTCCATCATTGAGGCGCAACTCGATGCCATCTTCTCCGATATTCCTGTCGCCGTGGTTAAAACCGGCATGCTGGCGACCTCCGACATCGTCACGACCGTCAGCCAAAGACTCGCCAGGCAAAATCTGGAACACCTTGTGGTCGACCCGGTCATGGTGGCGAAGGGAGGGCATCCCCTGCTGGAACAAGATGCGATTGCCATCTTGAAAACCGAATTGATTCCTCAGGCTTCTCTGCTGACCCCGAATATTTACGAAGCTGAAATGTTATCCGGCATGTCCATTCAGACTCTGGCCGATGCCAGAAGGGCCGCAAAAGCGATCTATCAATTGGGCTGTAAACATGTCCTGATCAAGGGCGGGCACCTGCAAGAGCAACCAGGGACTGACTTACTCTATGACGGGCGGTTTTTTCGAATGTATAAAGGCGAATTCATTCAGACCGCTACAACGCATGGAACCGGCTGCACTTTCGCTTCTGCCATTGCAGCACATCTCGCCAGAGGGAGAACCATTCCCGACGCAATTGATACCGCAAAACAGTACACCACCGAGGCAATTCGTCACGGCCTCGCACTCGGTAAGGGGCACGGCCCCACCGACCACTTTTATTTTCTTCAATCATAGCGACCTCGTGGAGATTACATCGCCCAAAGAAAGCCAGAAGGGGGATACGGAGACGCCTGTCAGCTTTACTAGCTCCTCCAACATCGTCACGACGGGGATATTCGCTCAGCCAGCCGCCCCCACGAACCAAGCAGTCATCCTTTGTCATGGATTTCCCTCGGATAAAAACAGTCGAACAAATCGGCGGCTCACGGAGCTGCTCATTCCTAAGTCCATCGCAACACTCCGATTCGACTGGTATGGCATGGGTGATTCCACAGAGCCATTGGCACAGTTCAGCATCAAAAAATGTGAGGAACAATTGGATGCGGCCTTTCACTTCCTCACCGAACGCGCCATGAATGCGCTCGGACTGGTTGGATCGAGTTTTGGGGGATTCATGGCCATCCTTTCAGCCTCCCGGTATCCCCAACTCCTGGCCCTGGGCCTGAAATGCCCGGTGGTGGATTTTCCTGAAGTGCTTCGCCTGGAATTGGGAGCTGACGCCATGGAACGATGGCAACGCACGGATCACATACCCAACATCCTCGGTGGCGATCATCCCATACCTCTGCCGTATTCGTTTTTCGAGGAGTGCCTCACCTACAATGGCTACGTTTCAGCCTCGCACATTCAAGCCCCCACCCTAATTGTGCATGGCGATCAAGACGAAATTATCCCCCAGCATCAGATTGATCGATTGATGGCCTCTCTCAACGTTCCCAAGCATTTGCGGCTCATTCCGGGGGCAAACCATCAATTCGGGCGGCCTGAAGATTTTCGTCTGATGACCACCAGCCTGGCCACGTGGATGAGTGATCGGTTGGCTCTCTCTTGATGTAACAAGACCGGCTTCATGTCTGACTCATCTCACACCGAAAGGGAATTATCCCGGGAGCGACTTGAAGTCTTTCAAGTGCTGTACCCGTTATTTAAAGAGGAGGTGTTTCGCCGGCGGGACCACATGATCCGGCTATCGGTATTCCACAACGCGTTTCTGGTACTGCTGTTGGTGACGATGCTGGCGGTTTCCCCTGGCGATACCCCGGACTCCACCACCCGATGGTTAGCCATTGCGGGCATAGCGTTATTTTCAGGTTTCTTCGCGTACGTAATTCTTCAACAAGCCGATCGCCACCGAATGGCTAAACAACAGTTGATTAAACTGGAGAAGGGAATGGGACTATACCAGGAAGGCTGGCATGGGAACGGGAAAACGGCCTATCCTGCGCATTGGCAAACCGACTGGGTCACCGACCGGAGCGTGACCATTTATCTCGCTGTTCTCACCTCCCTCGCTGCCCTGGTCATTGGTGCCATGCTTCTTCGCTCCTGACCTTCCCGTGCCGTCCAACAATGGAGATACTCTATTCGGCGAAAGGACCTCTCCCATGTTAAAAACCTATCGAGGCATTGCCCCAACTATTGCCCCCAGCGCCTTTATCGAAGACACCGCGGTCGTCATCGGAGACGTAGTCATCGGATCGGAATCCAGCGTCTGGTTTCATGCCGTCATACGTGGCGATGTCCATTCCATCCGCATTGGCCACCGGACCAATATTCAGGACCTTTGCCTGCTGCACGTCACACATGACACCCATCCCCTCACACTTGGCGATGACATCACTGTAGGCCATCATGTGGTGCTCCATGGCTGCACCGTACAGGATCGCGTGCTGATTGGCATGGGCGCCATCGTCATGGACGGCGTGGTGATTGAAGAAGACTGTATCATTGGTGCCGGCTCCCTGATCACCGAGCGAATCCACATCCCCTCGAGAAGTCTGGTGATGGGATCCCCGGCAAAAATCAAACGCCTGTTAACGGATATCGAAGTACAATGGATCAAAGAATCCGCCTCCAATTATATCCACTACGCCCAACAGTATGTCGCAGAACAGAATGAGTAACGACGAGTTAGCCTCATGAGGCAATAATTGGCTAGCCTGAGTAGGGGCTGGCTCCCAAAAGATTGCTCTCACAACCCACACATTCCCAAAAACATTTTTCCCTTGAGCCATTCTTCTCTTCAACACAATCCGTTGGTGATTCTGGGCACCGGCTATACCGGACGACGACTCTATCACCAGGCCCGTGAAACAGGCTGGAAAGCCTTTGCTACAAGCCGAAAGCCGGATACCCATCTCTCAGATATTGCGCCTGAACACCGGATTCTCTTTGACCTTGCTCAACCAGAAACCTGGCAATCCATTCCTGTCCCCGCCCACATCATCTGGTGTTTCCCGGCGACACCCTTGCACCTCGTGCAGGCATTCTTCGCCGACCGCCCTTCTGCGTCCGGCAGGATGATCGTCATGGGCAGCACATCCGCCTATGGAACGAACTGCGGCTCAGTCACGGAACAGACTCCGCCCAACGATCATCTTCCGCGGGTTCAGGGAGAAGAATATCTCCGGACCAGATTCGGAGCCGTCATCATTCGACTGGCAGGGTTATATGGACCAGGCCGAAATGTTTTAGATTGGATGAGAAAAGGCAGGATTCGTAATACCCAGAAGTGGGTGAATCTCCTTCACGTGGAAGATGCCGCGGGGATCTGCTTGCAAGCCCTTGAACGAGCGCCGGATGGCGCCACCTATCTGGCCAGCGATGGGATACCACGGACCTGGGCTGAGATTTTCTCGTTCGCCTCATCAAAGTGGAACATCCCCATTCCACCACCCACACGCCTTCAAGAGACCGGCAAACACGTCTCCATTCACACGCTCCTCACCGACCTCAACTATACCCTTCGTTTTCCAGATCTGTATCAAGCCTTGGACAGAATTGAAGGAAATTCTTCAGCATGAGGACAGATCCGGCTCAGCAGCGCTATCAGGGTTTCTACCGAAAAAATGCCACGAGAGAATACACCACCACCCCATTATTGATGGCATGCGCCAGCATGCCGGGAATCACACTCCCGGTCCGTTCATAGGCCCAGGCCCACAAAAATCCGCTCCACAAGACCGTCAGAAACGCGATCACCCCATACCCATGCGCCAAGGCGAAGACCAAACCACTCGCCACCATTGCAATCGGGAAACTGATTTTTTTTCTCAGGGTCGTAAAGAGAATCCCCCGAAAAATGAGTTCTTCGAAGAGCGGAGCCAGCACGACAAACTCTACTGCGGTTTTGACCAGTTCCATCTGACTCCCCCACACCACTTGAGGAACAAACCATTCGGTCCAATGCACAGACGATTGAAAGGCCTCTCCCCCGAGCATAATCAGCCAATCCCCAATAAACCCAAGGGTCACCACCATGACAACCAGCGACAAATTGGACGTCAATCGTTGCCACGCATTCGAACATCCCACCAGCAGCAGAAAAGAGCGTTTCCTCGGCCGGCACAGCAACACCGACGTCAGGATGACCGAAGGCAGATACAGAAAGGCAATTCCATAGTCTTCGAGAATGTTCGGGCCATCAGGCATGAACGCCACCATACCCATCAAGACAATCGTCAGGGCGCCTCCCCTGGCTAAGACCGCCGTCCCTTCCCAGAATGTCCAAGGCACTCTGTTTTCATCAAAACCTGGTTTTCTCGGTGAGACCCTGCCTGTCAGGCGGGCGAGACCAAAACGGAGCAGAAGAACCAACCCAATCCCGGTCAACACCGTTTCACAGACCATCAGCACGCGCCATTTCCATAGCGGTCGATCGGTCAACTGATACGATTGTGATTGAAGACGTGCCTGCAAGACCCGGTCACCG
>JAOUGQ010000220.1 GCA_029865515.1 Nitrospirota bacterium | reverse complement strand
TTTTGGAGGCAAAGAGGCCGTGATTAACACTCGAAAAAGTTTGGAAGGGGGAAAATTTGAAATTGATTCGCAACATATCAAAGGCGAGGAAGGCGATGCCCTGACTCGTGAATTAGCCTGCTTTGCGCAATCGATTTTAGGGAATGCTTCGTGCCAGGGAGTCTCTGGAGAAGAAGGGGTGGAAGCCCTGCGGGTTGCAACACAAGTCGTGTCTCTTATTCAAACCCATACAGGATCCCCGTCACCCTCATAAACGCGAAACAGGTTTCCAGTCATAAGCAGTATGTCATATTCCCGATGCCTAAAATTCTCTTAGTAACCGGTGAAGCTTCTGGTGATATTCATGGAGCACACCTAGCCCTGGCACTTCGGAAATTGAATCCTGCTGTTGAACTAATCGGGGTGGGTGGCAGTAGGATGTTGGCAGCCGGTGTGTCGCTTCTCCCTGATGTGGATCGGGTTGATGCAATGGGAATTCCCGGCATCCGGCAACTGATGAAAGGGTGGAAGACCTTACGAACCCTTTCCCGTTTAGTGCAACAGGAGCACTTTGATGCCATCATTTTAATTGACAGCCCTGGACTGAATCTTCGATTGGCCAAAGTTGCCTCAAAAATGTCGCACAACATTATCTATTATATTGCCCCACAGGTGTGGGCATGGGGAAGTCGTCGATTGAAACTCATTCGAAAAGTCATCAAACATGTGTTAGCCATTCTTCCCTTTGAAGAGAAGTTTTTTCAAAAGGCTGGCATCGCCTGCACCTACGTTGGGCATCCATTATTAGATGAACTGAGGCCTTCATACGATAAAGCGCATGAGCGCCAACGATTTGGATTGGATCCAGAAAACATGGTCATCGGCCTTCTTCCCGGAAGTCGGGTAAAGGAGGTCCAGGATATGTTGCCGACCTTAATGAAGACTGTTCAACAAATTCAAGACCGGTATCCCATGCTTCAGGTGCTCCTTGCTCAGGCGCACTCACTGTCCGATTCAGTGATTCATGAGTTCCTTGGCCATTCCGGCCAGCAGGTGAAGGTTGTGAAAGGTCAGACCAATGAGGTGATCGCGGCCTCAGATATTCTTTTGGTGACTTCTGGTACGGCCACACTGCAAGCCGCTCTTATCGGGACGCCGATGGTCGTTCTCTATCGGACCTCCCCTCTGACCTATCAAATTGCCAAATGTCTGGTTAAAATTCCCTATATTAGCTTAGTGAATCTTCTGGCCGGGAAGGAAATTGTTCCGGAGCTGATTCAGAACCGCATGACCCCGGATTGTATTGCTGAAGAAGCCTTAGAGATTTTAAGAGATACTGGCCGTCGAGATGCGATGAAGCACGCCTTTCAATCGATTCGGACCTCCCTGGGAGGCCCCGGGGCGTCGAAACGGGCTGCCGAAATCATCCTTGCCGAGGCTATTTCATGAAAACCCTCTGGCGAATTATGTTTTATCTGCGGGATTACCGCCTCCGGCTGGCTGGAGCGTTTGTCTGTTCAGCCGGAGTGGCAGGGTTATCAGCCGTCTATGCCTGGTTAGTACAGCCTGTCCTGGATGGAATTTTCATTGACCGCAATCGGGACTTGTTATTAATCCTTCCTTTGGCAGTCTTGGGTGTCGCACTTCTCAAAGCGCTGTTTGCGTATGGTCAAGGCTATCTGATGAGTTATGTCGGCCACTGGCTCGTATCCGATGTTCGCCAACAATTGTTTGTCCATATTGTTCGGCTTCCCATTCGCTTTCATGATGCGAATAGCTCAGGAAGGTTGATGGCCAGAGTAATTAGCGATGTGAATGAAATGGCCAATGCTATTCCCAGTGTGCTGAAGGATATTTTTCAGCAGGGATTGACGTTTGCGGCCATGTTGGCCGTCGTTTTTTATCAAAATTGGAAACTCGCGACGATTGTCTTGATCGTTTTGCCCCTTTCTTCGTTTGTGTTGGTCCGCGTTGGCCGACGGATTCGAAAACTTTCAAAAAGAGGCCAGGAGTCGATTGGGAGAATGGCCTCCGTCCTAAAAGAGGCCTTTTCAGGTATCAAGATCGTCAAGGCCTATGGGCAGGAGGAAAAGGAGGCCCAACGGTTTTCTCTCACAAATCAATCCTTTCGTTCTGCAAAAATTAAATCGTCACAAACCTCTGCGATGTCTTCTCCGCTTCTTGAAGTGATCGGGGTTTGCGGGGTGGCATTTATTATTTGGTATGGCGGGGGATTGGTGATTGCCGGTGAGATGAAGCCTGGAGAATTCTTTTCATTCCTTGCCGCCATGTTCATGGCCTATGCCCCGGTGCGAAAAATGTCCGGGGCCAACGAGTCGGTTCAGCGGGCCCTTGCCGGGGCTCAGCGGGTGTTTCATGTTCTTGATTTGGACAGCGAATTGGCGAAAGATGAGGGGAAAAAATCGCTTCCGCCGATTGCCAAAAATTTAGAATTTTCCGGAGTGAAATTTTTGTATGAAGGTTCCGAAGAGCCGGCGTTGCACAATATTAATTTAACAATCCATGTTGGGGAGGTCGTAGCCTTTGTCGGAGCCAGTGGAAGTGGAAAAACGACGTTAGTGAGTTTGGTCCCACGGTTTTATCGTCCAACGGAAGGCGCGGTAAAAATAGATGGCGAAGATATTCGATTGGTGGATCGATCCTCCTTGAGGCGGCAGATTGGTATCGTTGCCCAGGAAACGGTGTTATTCGATGATACCATCAGAAATAATATCGCCTATGGTCGTTCGGATGCGACGGAAGATGCTATCATTGAGGCGGCCCGCGCGGCCTTTGCCTGGGAGTTTATTGAACGACTGCCGCAAGGATTGGACACGCTTGTCGGTGAGAACGGGTTGAGACTATCGGGTGGACAACGTCAGCGGCTCGCAATTGCTCGGGCTATTTTGCGGGATCCCCCGATACTGATTTTGGATGAAGCGACTTCCTCCCTGGACTCGGAATCTGAGAAGCTGGTACAGAAAGCTCTGGCGAATTTAGTGAAAGCGAGAACGACGTTGATCATTGCCCACCGGTTATCCACGGTTCAACATGCCGATCGTATTGTGGTGATGAATCGGGGAAGAATTGAAGAGATGGGCACCCATGCTGAATTGCTCAAGCAAGGGGGATTGTATACTCGATTGTATCAAACCCAATTTCAACTGACTCAATCAGAACCTCTTTCCACACTCTTATGAGTCGGCCGGATCAATCCTGATGCTGAATTGGATGAAACTGTCTGTCGCTCCTCCATTGGCGGCACGAACTATTCGCCTTTTGGGACATACCATGCGCGTGTCCACCATCGGCGGGGAAACAGTGGATGAGTTGTACGGCCAAGGCAAGCGTATCATTATTGCGTTTTGGCATGGCCGTCAATTGATGATGCCCTTGGCATACCGCGGGCAGCTGGCCTCAATCTTGATTAGCCAGCATCGGGATGGAGAAATCATTGCCCGAATCATGCAATATTTTGGATTCAAGGCCATTCGCGGGTCGAGTACTCGGGGAGGACTTCGGGCCATCAGGCAATTGGTGAAGGCGGGACGGGATGGAGGAGATCTGGTTGTGACACCCGATGGGCCCAAGGGGCCAGCCTGCAAGGTGCAATCAGGGGTAGTTTATTTGGCTAAAGCGACCGGATTCCCGATTATCCCTCTGACCTTTGCCTGCTCAAAAAAAAAGTCTTTTCGAGTTGGGATCACTTTCAAATTCCCTATCCCGGTGGGAAGGGATTATTTGTGTGGGGCCAACCCATATGGGTGAAAGCGGAACTCGCTAACGATAAGCTGTTCGAGCCGCGACTGGAGCTGGAGCGTTCGTTAAACCGGCTCACCGCACAGGCTGAATTAGCTGTGCAGAATTCTGATCCCGTTCAGTATTTTCTTCGCTCACAATCTTCCCATAACATGATTGATACGGACGAGACATTCGGAGTATGACCATTTCATGTATTATGTGATTTATAATTTGATACTTGTGCTGGTCTCTCCAATTATTGTGGGACTCTTGCTGACAAAAAAACGCTCTCAGCGAGGACTATGGTCCAGGCTTGGCTTGATCCCTGTTGAATTGCGAAATCTTCGGAAGCCCGTCATTTGGATCCATGCCGTGTCCTTGGGAGAAGTCGCCACGATCGTTCCGCTGCTTCATGTCATGAAGGAACGCTATCCTCAATGGCCGTTGGTCGTGTCTACCGTGACGGAGACCGGCCGTGAGGTGGTGGTCAAGCGGTTGGAGGGCGTGGCTGTGCATTGTTATGCTCCCGTCGATTTCTGGTGGGCGGTTGACCGGTATGTTCGAACACTCCAACCACGTCTCTTTATTTTAGTCGAGTCAGAATTCTGGCCTAATCTGCTCAAATGTCTACATCGACATCAGGTGCCTATATGTCTCGTCAACGGGAGAATTTCTTCACGATCTTTTGGCCGGTATTGCTGGGTGAAGGGGATGATGAAGCAGGTGCTGAACTGCCTTGATCTCGCCTTGATGCAGTCAGCGCATGATGCCAAGCGGATCGGGGAGTTAGGGGCCATACCGGATACCGTCCATATCACTGGAAATATGAAATTTGATCAGGATCTCGCCGAAAGCAACTCAAATCACGATCATGCCTCTCTCAGGACAACCTTGACGCTTGATTCTGCTGAACGCTTAATCGTGGCCGGCAGCACCCATGCTGAGGAAGAAGAATGTCTCTTAGAAGCCTATCGAGAAGTGAGTAATCGGCATCCACAAGTGGTGTTGTTGATGGCTCCACGGCATATCGAGCGGGCCTCAAGACTTGAACAGGTCATTCGACACTATGGGTTCACATGTGTTCGGCGCAGCCGGTCCAGCCAGGATTCCGGAGACCAAGCCCGCAATCATGGTCCTCGCGTTATCCTGTTAGACACCAGAGGGGAATTGCCTTTTGTCTATCGAGCGGGCTTTTTGACATTTGTGGGAGGCACACTGGTTCCGGTTGGAGGACATAACCTTCTTGAGCCTTCGCAATGGGGCAGGCCGGTAATATTTGGCCCCTATGTCGATCATTGCCTGGACATAGCCAGCCTGCTCCTGGAAGCCGGTGGAGGAATACAAATACAGAATCAAGATGATCTTGCGTCGGAGATGACTCGGTTGCTCACTCATCCCTCAGAAGCCGAGGACATGGGAAGGAGAGGGTTTGAAGTGGTCCAGACCCATCGTGGGGTGATGACCAGAAATCTCCAATGGATTGACCGGTTATTGGAAAATGAGAATTCAGCCTCTCTTTCCTTGCCCGTGACGGGGTCTTCTTCAGTT
>JAOUGQ010000219.1 GCA_029865515.1 Nitrospirota bacterium | reverse complement strand
TTAGGCGGAACACCGGTCGATCAACAAACATTATCAACTGAAGAGCACCATACGTGTGTGGTTGTGGTTGAGAAAGCATCACACCGGCCATTGCAAATCAACACCTCGTAAAACATTGGAACGTTCTTCAAACTCGGCACCGGCCAAAGTTTCAATTATACACTACCCGTCTTATGGATGTATGTGGCCTCAACCAGGCAGAAAAGGGGAACCATTCAGCCGTTCAGATTCAAACAGATGGCGATGAATGATGATGGCTCAACATTCCTGCTGACATCTGGCAGAGCTTATTGGCGTCTTTTGCGCAGGGACGAGAATATTTCTCGGGCCTTATCCGGATCGACATCCTACTCCAACCCGATCAGACACAGAGGAGAAATGCCTCATTAAGGGATAGTGGGGCCTTCGTTGACAGTCACCGAACCTTGCATGGAACCTAAATGAAGATCGCAGTGATAGGGAAATGTCCCGGGATGCTTGAACACATGCTCAAACCGGTGCCCGGGTTTATTTAAATTTAGTCCGCTGTTAAATTGCTTTCCACCGCCGGAGCAATCGTTCACCCGACAACCACCGCTGGTGACACTATGCGGCTCTTGCGCACCATCAGCATAAATCCACACCACCTTTTGGCCTGGCATAATGGTGACGTCACGCGGCAAATAAAATGTCGTGGCCCGGAACACGACCACGACGGCTCCAATCGGAGCGTTCACCCAACCCAGCTCTGAAGCGACAGGAGCCCGGAGAGCCCGGGCTATCACGAGAAACTCATCTTGAGACGGTTGAATTTCACACCGTTTCCCCTCTTGAGCGGTGACCACCATTTCGTCTACTTGTTGGAAAACCGCATGAGAAACCACCCCGTTAAATAGGCCGTCATCCACGGCGTTTGTGGTGGTCGGTCCACCCTCCCCGCCTGTGGACGTCCGTATTTGCAGCAGGCAATTTTGAGAATTGAGCTTCCAGGTGAGTTCAATGAAAAACGGTTCTCCAACTTCTACCTTGTCCACCAGGACCGTGCTCTCTCCCGATTCCAGGTTGAGCCCGAAATCCAGCACCATATCTCCCGTTTCCCACCCGACCGTGGAAAAAGCTGCCAGTGGAAGACCTAACAGCCACACCCCATTCACCAGCACTACCAGCATGACAGATAGTCCACGTTTCTTCATGATTGAACTTCCTCTTGTGTTGAATATCCTGTAGTCGGCATCTGCTTTTTGACTTCCTTTCCGTATCTTCTCGCACCTCTCAAATCATTGGAGGTCATTCATTCCCATTTTGCACCTCTCACGTTCTTGCAGGAATATCCTGACCTGCCTTCCTGATCCAACCATCTGTTGGGCCCAACGCTCTCCTTCTGAGCCCAGATATCTGTCTGGTTGTTCCCATTTTCCCTTCATACCGAGCCTTTTATGGTGCCATGCTCTCAGCCGGTGAGGTTCGTGTACCCTTTGACATTTACACCCATGTGGACATATGTAGCCTGCTTTGCCTATTCAGAAACGTTTTGCCTCATGCCAAGGCGAGCGGCAGGAGAAATGTTTCATGCCTTCTTTGAAATGTCAAAAATGATCGACCGTGTAGGGTCATTGTAGGGGCAAGTGGTCGCTTCAGGAAAGAACGATACGGATTTCACGGCGTTCAGAAGGTAGTCGTGGTATGGGCTCATATGGCATGAATTAGGAAAATGCTCTCATTCAACTCATAACAAAGACTTTGCGTCACAGGTGGTGGTGACCGTCCACCGATGAGGAAAAAGCCCGTGGAGGCCGCTGTCCAGGAGTGCCACGGGAAGTGAACCTCTATGTTTGGAAAACCTGAAATGTCTTGTGGGATCGAGGGAACGAAACAGAGCTAGAACCCAACACCGATGCCCACGCCGCCACCAACCCGGCCTCCGGTGCTCCCGCCGCCAAAGATACTGTACCAGGGACCAGAGTTGCCTTCCTCAGCCATAGTCGGTTCTATCCACACATGCAGGTGTTTGATCACGACCGTGGGATACTGATAGTCCATTTCATCCAGCTTTGCAGCGATTGTCCCTGTCACCTCTCCCACGATGGTGACCCGCGTATTCGGGGGAAACATCGCGGGATCAAGAAAGGCTTTCTCCATGGCAAAAAACCGGCCTTGGGAGTCGGTGCGGGTGACTACCGGCCGTTGGGAATCATCCAAAGGTAATTGCAAGACCTCAAGCCGGGTGCCTTCGGCAAGGCGCCTGGCGGAAAGGACCTCCCCGCCAAGCATGATCATCTTCCCTTGATAGGATTCAGGATGGTGAAGAATTTGCGAAAACGTGATGCCGGGATCAACCTGATTCTTGAGCGTTTCCGGTATCTCCATGGGCGAGGATGCGCATGCTCCCACCCACACGAGACCAAGACACAACCATCCCATGAGATTTCTTAGTTTCATAAGCCTCCTCTACCTTAGCTGAAGAATGAATCAGCGTATCGTATCTGAAGATAGCTCCACCATTCCAGATTACCCTGACGGATTAACCATTTTTTAAGACCCATTTTGAGACTATGGAATAGTGCCTGCGCAACCCATGTTGAACCGTCTTCGAGCCTATCAAGCGCATTGACGATGAGCGTTGATCTGTTTGGGGTTTCAACAAACCGGCATTCCCTCCATGAGCAGAAAAAATCTCCTGAAAGCCTTCCCTGCCTTCGGCGTTTACAAGCCAAATGAGAGGTGGTTTTCTCCGGCAAATGCGTTATCATACCGACTCTTTTACCCCTTTCAAGGAGTGACGTCTCGTATGGTCCAAGTTAAACGCATTGTGCTCGATGTGCTTAAACCTCATGACCCCAACGGCTTCGATTTCACGACGGCGATTGCGGAAAAAACACCCGGCTGCAGCGTCAAATTGACCGTCACAGCCATGGACGCCAGAACCGAAACAGTCATTCTGGTGGTGGAAGGGAAGAATTTGCACCTCCACGTCATCAGTGAGGCCATTGGAAGTCTGGGTGGTTCAATTCACAGCATCGATGAAGTCGATGTGGAGAATGGACCTGACGATACCGAACCCGCGTAATCATGACGTCCATGATTGCAGAGCTGATCTGGCTTCTCACACTCACGCGTTCCCATGTCATCGCACGCCGGTACTTTGTCGTCAATGGATTCGACGGAGCCCTCACAATGTTGGGACTGCTGGTGGGATTTTATGTGAGCGAGGACGTCAGGCTGCCTGTGGTCATCAATGCCTGCCTGGGAGTCGCCATCGCGCTGGGCATGAGTGGCATCAGTAGCGCCTATATTAGCGAAGTCGCCGAAAAGCGGCGGGAACTCAGGGAACTTGAAAAAGCCATGGTGGCCGATTTGGGACAATCAGCCCACGGACGGGCAGCTCGACTCCTACCCGTGGTTATTGCCTGCGTGAATGGCATGGCCCCCTTCGCCATCTCCCTGATCATTCTCATGCCTTTGTTTGCCGCTCCACTGCTGGAGCCCCTCTCTCTTCTTCCCCTGCAATCGGCATTTGCCTTGGCCTTGATCATCATTTTCCTGCTTGGAGTGTATCTGGGACGAATCAGTCACACCTTTTGGCTCTGGGCCGGCCTTCGCACCTTATTGATTGCCGCCACCACCACCACCTTGATCTTCACGCTCAGTCCAGGCTAACCGCCCACCAATATATCAACGCCTCCGGGGAAAGACCTTCAGGCTAATCCTGTTCGCATGCATGAAGTTTAGCAGGAAATGGGAAGGGAAGAATTCCTCATTCCTTGCCTTGCCCTCATTCCCCTATAAGGTGAGGAGAAGGGGGGAGAAGACTACTCACGGGATTTCCTAACATTCCCCTCTTGAAATATCCTCAAGAGATCCGACCAATTCTTCCTGACCTTCTAAGCGATACAGCCGAGAGATTTCTTGAGATTCATAACGTCTCACTCAGAACCCCCCTACCCGCTTGGTCGCTCTCAAATATCCCTGAATAAGATCTCTGCGGGAAACAACCCCTGCCAGCTTTCCGTCGGTATCGACCACCGGGGTCCGGATGAAGTGCCTTTCTTGCAGCAATTTGATGATTTCCATAGCAGGCGTATTTCGAAATACGGTGACAGGATCTTTGATCATAATCTCCCCTGCCGTCACCTGAGCCAACTCCTTACCCTCTTCAATGACCTTCAGCAAGTCAAACTCACTCACAATACCCACTAGTTTTCCATCCTTCGCCAAAATTGGAACACTTCCAAACCCGCCTTCACTCATCGCTCCAGCCAATTTATCAACGGTATCTTCAACGTGGTAGGACGTCACCACATCTTGCATGAATTGCTCCGCCTCGAGTGTTTTGAAATCTCTAGCCCCAACCATGTAGTCAACTCGTCGCATAATTTAGTCTTCCTTTTTAATTTAGAGTTCAGTGGAACAGAAATGACTGCTGGGTTGTTCTCCGATTTCTTTTCAGCCTTACAAAAAGAGCAGTTTATTACGCCCTTAAGGAAATAAGTCAAGAGTTTCCCTATCCGCCCTGCTTGGGCTTCAGGTCTAAAAATTTTACAGGGTACCGGATCCGACCTCACCCTCTATGAATAGGCGATCATGAGAGTTTAGCCAATGACCCATGACGATACTGCAGGCGCCTGATTGCAGATTTCAGAACTCACTTCTGTGTGAGACCACGCAATTTTCACAAATCACAAGACCTGACATCCTAATCAACAATTTATGGCTTGCCCACTTTCCAGCTTGCGTTGCGCGGGCGTCGCCTATCACTCCCTTCACAGGTCACCTCACACGACCTGAATAACAAGATTGTTCAGGTGGTCCATTCCGATGCAGTCGATAATACAATATCCTCGATACTGTGTCCTTCCATGCTCTCCAGCAAGGAACGTCACACTGGCTTTTCGATTAAAAAACCAGATCTTATCACTCTCAATGGCCCAGTTATCATCATCAGCCGTAATGGCTATTTGATGCACATCACCGATTGCAAGACTTTTGACCGCTTCATCAAACACAAAGACGATCTTTACGGTTTTGCCTTTCGATACCTTTAAGGGATTTGTAGGTCCGAGTAACTTATCCTTCTCGTCAAAGAACCCCTTCTCATTAACTTTTACAATCAGCTCCAGATCAGGTTTGGTTTCCGCAAATACGCTGGCTAAAGAGCCCGGAAAAGTACCAAAAGAAAATGCCAGAACCGTGACCAATAGGAAAAATTTGTCCTTCATTTCTCTCAATTACCTGCCTCCTTTGTTTTATGGGACGATTAATTCCAAACTTTAATTATACTACGTCAAGCTCAATGCTCGCCAGA
>JAOUGQ010000218.1 GCA_029865515.1 Nitrospirota bacterium | reverse complement strand
CTGTGAGTAATCTCATGGAAGTGCGGGCTAGAAATGCCCCCGTGATTGCTTTTGTTTCCGAAGGAGACCATGAATTGGAGCAAGTCGCGGATCATGTGTTTGCGATCCCTGATGTGCATCCACTCTTGACCCCCATTCTGTTTACGGTCGGTCTACAACTGTTGGCGTATCATATCGCGGTATTGCGAGAGGTTGATGTTGACCGTCCGCGAAATCTTGCCAAGAGCGTGACGGTTGAATAAGGGAGAAGTCCGCCATTCTGTAAGAGTTCCTGCCGTTTTGTTATCATTTCTTTTGACATTGGAGATCATTGAATAATGGATACCATGATCGTGACAGGAGGCGCCGGGTTTATCGGCGCGAATTTTGTCCGTATGGCCCTTCAAAGGACAGACGCGCGGATCGTGGTCGTGGATAAGTTGACCTATGCGGGTCATCGCGAAAATCTTGACGGGTTGTGGGACAATCCTCGTCTTGATTTTGTCCAGGCGGATATTGCCGACGTGGGAGAAATGGACAGGGTGATGAACACCTTTTGTCCCCGGTGGCTGTTAAATTTTGCCGCTGAATCGCATGTGGACCGCTCGATTGATGACCCGTATCCCTTTATCCATACCAATGTCACGGGAACGCTGGTGTTGTTAGACGCGGCCAGGCGATTTTTGAAGCAAGGTGATGCTGGCCGTCATCAACGCTTCCGGTTCCTGCATGTCTCGACAGATGAAGTGTATGGAACGCTGGGCTCAACGGGGTTGTTCTCCGAAGACACTCCCTACGCACCCAACTCGCCGTATGCGGCTTCGAAAGCCAGCGCGGATCACCTGGTGCGGGCCTTTTATCACACCTACGGGCTTCCGACCTTAATCACCAATTGCTCCAATAATTATGGCCCTTATCAATTCCCGGAAAAGCTCATTCCTCTCATGGTGTTGAATGCCTTAGAAGGCAAATCTCTTCCGATTTATGGGAACGGGCAACATGTCCGGGACTGGTTGTTTGTTGAAGACCATTGTGAGGGGCTTCTCCTGATTCTTCAGGAAGGAACACCAGGGGAAAAATATAACCTGGGAGGGCGGTCGGAACGCTCGAACCTCGAAATGGTAGAGGCCATTTGCCAGATTTTGGAAGACGTCATGCCCGGTGAGTCGAATCTTTCCCTGTCTCAACATGGTGTCAGACGATATGCGGATCTGAAAATGTTTGTGGCTGACCGCCCCGGGCATGACTTTCGTTATGGGATTGATCCCACTAAGGTCCAATCGCAATTGGGATGGAATCCACGCCATTCCTTTGAGTCCGGGTTGCGACGGACCATTGAATGGTTCGTTGCCAACCGCCCATGGTGTGAGTCAGTAACCGCAAACTCCTATCAACGGGAACGGCTCGGGTTAGAATCTGTCCCATCGAAATAGGGGTATTCACGTCCGGTCATCTTGCAAGGTGACATCCACATGGTCAGCAAAATGGAGATGAAAAGGGATAGTATGAAGGGAATAATCCTAGCGGGCGGATCGGGCACACGGCTCTATCCCCTGACCCATGCGGTCAGCAAGCAGTTGATGCCGGTGTTCGATAAGCCGATGATCTATTATCCGTTGTCCACCCTGATGATGGCTGGGATCCGGGAAATCCTGGTGATCACCACCCCGCATGAGCAGGAAGGATTTATCCGGTTGTTAGGAGATGGCAGTCATCTCGGGTTGCATATCCATTATCAAGTCCAACCGCGCCCGGAGGGAATCGCGCAAGCATTTGTGATTGGACGGGAGTTTATCGGCCAGGATCGAGTTGCGCTGGTGCTTGGAGATAATATCTTTTATGGGCATGGTCTTTCTCGGTATCTCCAGGAAGCGGCCTCCCAGGCTTCGGGGGCGCAAGTCTTTGCCTATCAGGTCAGGGATCCGCAACGATATGGAGTGGTGACCTTCAATGATCATGGCCAGGCGACCAGTCTGGAAGAAAAGCCTGCGCATCCCAAATCGCCCTTTGCAGTGACCGGTTTATATTTTTATGACAATCAGGTGGTGGACATTGCCGCTTCTCTCAAGCCTTCGGCTAGGGGTGAGTTAGAAATCACCGATGTGAATACCACCTATTTAGAAGCCGGCTCTCTTCATGTTCGGGTTCTGGGACGAGGTATTGCCTGGTTGGATACGGGGACTCACGAATCCCTTATGCAGGCGGCCCATTATATTCAAGTGTTACAAGAACGGCAGGGTTTGATGGTTTCCTGCCCGGAAGAAATCGCCTACAAAATGGGATACATTCAATCAGACGACGTGTTGCGTGTAGCTATGAAAATGAAAGAGAACGCGTATGGCCAATACTTGCGGCGTTTGGTGAATCAGGGGGAGGAGTAAAAGGGCATGGAATTTCTCCAAACTCGGTTGCCGGGAGTTCTTATTGTTGAACCTGATGTTCATCGAGATCAACGTGGCTGGTTTTTAGAAACGTACCATATCCAGAAGTATCAGGAGGGAGGCATTCCACTTCCCTTTGTTCAGGATAATTGTTCATATTCAGTTCGTGGAACGCTTCGCGGTCTTCACCTTCAGAAGATTCGCCCCCAGGGAAAGCTCATTCGGGTGATCCGTGGGGAAATTTTTGATGTCGCGGTCGACATTCGAAGAGGGTCTCCGACTTTTGCGTCCTGGGTTGGGGTAACCCTATCTGGCCAGAATTTCAAACAAATCTATATTCCTCCCGGCTTTGCCCATGGGTTTTGTGTGCTTAGCGACGTGGCCGAGATGGAGTACAAATGTACCGATCTGTATGCGCCCGGCGGTGAAGTGACGATTCGCTGGGATGACCCGAGCATTGGTATTCAATGGCCGATTCAATGTCCAATCCTCTCCTCTAAGGATGCAGCAGGAAAGCCTTTAGCCGACCTGTGTGACCAGCTTCCGGACTATCAGGCATGAGGCACAACCGGATTTTAATAACCGGGGCTCATGGACAATTAGGGCAGGCGCTGCAATGCCAATATGCCGATTATGACGTGACGGCCTTGTATCGCGAGGACTTGGATATTACGCAGTTTGAAGATGTCAAAAAGGCTCTTGATCAGCTACGACCTCATGTCGTGATTAATGCGGCCGGTTTCACACAGGTTGATGCTGCGGAAACTAAGCAGGAGGCCGCGTACCGGAGCAATGCTTTGGGCCCGAGAAATCTGGCCGTGGTGACGTATGAGCTGGGTATTGCTCTTGTCCATTTTTCCACCGATTACGTTTTTGACGGCCGGCAGACCCGTCCCTATCATGAATTTGATCGCACAAACCCGTTATCCGTGTATGGACAGAGTAAATTAGCCGGTGAAGAAGCGGTCCGGGTTGCCAATCCCCGCCATTTGATTGTCCGGACGGCTTGGCTCTACCACACCATTGGGAAAAACTTCCCCAATACAATTTGTCGAATGGCCGGTAAAGAGGTGGTCAGAGTGGTGAACGACCAGTTTGGATCTCCCACCTTTGCCCCGCACCTCGCGCGGGCTGTGTTCCAGTTAGTCGAAACCGATGCCTACGGGACCTATCACATGGCCGGTTCCGGCGGAACCAGTTGGTACGAATTCACCCAAGCCCTGTATCAGGCGTTGGGCATTCAGACAACAGTCGTGCCCATTCCCACTGTTCAATATCCTCTCCCGGCCTCACGGCCAGCCTATGCTGTGCTCAACTCATTACAGCATCCCTTGATTCCTTTACCTCCCTGGGAAGAAGGCGTTCGTGAATTTGCTACTCAGTGGAAACGCTAGGGGCGTTTTTTCTCTAGATCATCCGATGAAAGACAGGTGTGTGTAAACGATGGGCTATGTCGAAGCATTGGTGCTTGCGGTCATTCAAGGACTCACTGAATTTCTTCCGGTTTCCTCTTCCGGTCATTTAGTCCTGGCTCAACACTGGTTTGGCCAATTCAGTGAAACGAACTTGTTGTATGACATTATGTTGCATCTCGCAACGGTGACCGCGATTCTGGTGTATTTTCGTCATGATCTCCTCACTCTGGGCTTGGGCTATGTCGGATGGCCCACCACACACGGCAGTCTGTTTCAGGGATTTGAACGGCGGACGATTCATTATGTCCTGTTAGCATCCATTCCCACGGCGATCATTGGGTTAGGGATTCGATCCATCGGTCTTGAAAACCTGGTTCAGCCATCCGTCGTGGCCGTCATGTTGCTTTGCACCGGAGGGATTCTCTGGGTGGGACGGGGGAGGAACAGCACTCGAGGTATTCAGGACATGGGTATCCGTGATGCGCTGGCTATTGGAGTAGTGCAAGGTGTGGCGGTCCTTCCCGGGATTTCCCGATCCGGATCAACTATTGCCGGCGGGGTGCTGTTAGGTTTGGATCGTGAATTGTCGGCCCGCTTTTCCTTGCTGATTTCCATGCCCGCCATTGTGGGGGCGGCAATCTTAGAAATCGGGAAAGTAATGCATCAGGTTCATGAACCCATGGGGATCTATGTGATAGGGATGGTGGTGGCGGCCTTGGTGGGGTATGGGTCCATTTCGCTGATTATCAAACTCGTCAGACAGGATCACTTTCACTTATTCTCATACTATTTGTGGCCGCTTGGAATGAGTATTCTTTTTTGGAATGTGTTCATATAGACGTTTGCTAGACGTTCCCGTGTTCCCGGTCTATCCCGATTTTTTTTTACATCTCTTCTTCCATGTCCTTTTTCGTCCGGCGGGCCACGCCGGAATCAATCGCGGCTTGAGAGACGGCCTTGGCGATTTTGGGAACCACCTGTTTGTCGAACACGCTGGGAATAATATATTCCTCACTGAGCGCGGAGTCAGGGATCATCTTCGAGAGAGCGTGAGCTGCGGCAATGAGCATCGCTTCATTAATGGTTTTGGCTTGCACATCAAGGGCTCCGCGAAAGATGCCGGGAAACGATAAGAGGTTGTTGCATTGATTGGGATAATCCGAACGCCCGCTGGCATACACGCGACAATGGGGAATGGCCGCGTCGGGTAAAATTTCCGGGTCAGGATTAGCTAACGCAAACACAATGGGATCCTTGGCCATCAGGGCCAAATCTTCGGGTTTTAAGATATTGGCTGAAGAAAGACCAATGACCACATGGGCCTCTTTCAGGGCATCCTGAATAGTTCCCGTGGGCTGGTCATACTGAATGAGGCTACGAAGGGTATGCCGATGGGGCAGCAGCTCTTCCACCGGTCGATCCAACACCATTCCCTGCTTGTCGCATCCCTTGAGCCGGGTCACTCCGGCTCCCAGGAGTAATTCACAACAGGCCGTGCCTGCGGCCCCTAATCCGATGACCACGACCGTGATGTCATCGAT
>JAOUGQ010000217.1 GCA_029865515.1 Nitrospirota bacterium | reverse complement strand
CACAATGGCTTTTTCATGTGACGTGTGCGGAAAAAACCGCTTGGTAGGAAATAATGTCAGCCACGCCAATAACCGGACGAAACGGGTCTTTCGCCCGAATCTCCGCACCGTTCGGGCGCTCGTAAAAGGGGCAGCCCAGAGAATTAAAGTCTGTACCAGGTGTCTACGGTCCGGGTTCGTGCAAAAAGCCGTCTAATTTGGCTCTGACGCCCTTCATCCGAATGAAGGACATTTCCCGGTCGGTCTTTTTGTCTTACTCAATTTATGTATTCACAGACTCTATTTCCATAATTTCTGCTTCCATTTCCAGCCAACATCTATTCTGATTTCCTTATTTTTTGATGTAACTCAGGATTTACATTTCGCCCACATCGGAGAAAGCGGGAGGGAACACCCTCTGAAAAAGGACATTCGTCCCTGTTAAACGTGGGACAGACCATTCCACATTCATCTTCCCCGTATCTCAATAAATTGGCCCCTCTTTTTGCCATCGCGTTGACCGGGATCCTTCATCCTCTGAGTTTCCCGCCATTTAATCTCGGATGGCTAGCCTGGGTTGTGCTCGTCCCTCTTCAGTTTATCCTTCATGACCTCCCTCCCAAACGGGCCTTGTGGTACGGCTGGCTGGCGGGAACTCTCGCATTTGCGGGAACGGTGACATGGGTCATCACAGCGATGCATCAATTTGGTCAAGTGCCGATAGTGGTGAGTGCGTTATTGATGCTCCTCCTGGCGACCTATCTTGGCTTGTATATGGGCTTCTATGCCTGGGGATATGCCACGTTCCAACAAACACATCCCAACCTCTTGTGGCTTAGCGCACCCGTTCTGTGGGTCACCTTGGAATTTGTGCGAACCTATGCGTTCAGCGGATTACCCTGGGCACTTCTGGGCTATTCCCAATACCAGTGGCTTCCTGTCATTCAATTTGCCGACATGACTGGAGTGTATGGCGTGTCATTTCTGATCGTCATGGGCAATGTCGCGATCACCTCTCTTCTTGTATGGATCGTTGCCAAAAGACGTGTGCCTTCCATGCCGATACCATGGATTTCCACCGCAAGCTTTGTCTGTACCCTGAGTCTGATCCTTGCCTATGGATCCTGGAGGGTGCACCAACAGGCTGATCTCGACGCAACGACAACAACCCTGTCGATTGGCCTGGTCCAAGCCAATATTGATCAAGCCATCAAATGGAACGAGGCCTATCGGGATGACACGCTTCAACGGTACGCCACACTCAGCCAACAAGCCGGGAAGAATACCGATCTGCTCATTTGGCCGGAGGCCGCCACACCGTTTCTCTTCGAACAAGAACCGGCCTATCAGGGCAAAATTCTAGAAATTGTGAAAGACACGCACAGCCCATTGCTCTTCGGGAGCCCCACGCTTCGGTTTCATCAAGACGGTCGTCCCTATTTATACAACAGCGTCTTCCTCTTGACGCCTGAGGGAAAGGTCTCAGCCCGGTATGACAAACGCCATTTGGTCCCTTTTGGGGAATACATTCCCTTACGATCAATTCTCTTTTTTCTGGACAAGCTGGTGGTGGGCATCGGCGATTTTCAATCCGGCCAAGGGCCCATGACCATGCAAATTCCTACGCCTTCTACCAACAACGGTTCCATTGGCCGGAGATTCGGTGTGGCCATTTGCTTCGAGGTGATTTTCCCCGATCTGGTTCGCCAAATGGCAAACGAGGGGGCCAATTTTCTCGTCACGGTCACTAATGACGCCTGGTTCGGAGACTCCGCCGCACCCTACCAACATTTCGGCATGGTCGTCTTTCGTGCCGTAGAAAACCATCTGGCCTTTGCCCGGGCCGCCAACACGGGAATTTCCGGCTTCATCGGTCCCGATGGACGCATTCTCACTCAGACGTCTATTTTCTCGGAACAAGCGGTGACCGGAGCCCTTCCGCTGCGTCACACCATGACATTTTATACCCAATTTGGAGATGTCTTTAGTTGGATCTGTGTTATACTGACGGGTATTTTGATGATCGGCATCCGCCTACAGACACGTCAATCTGTAAAACACTCAACGTCGTAATGTCTATCACCTTTGTCATGGAGGATATCTACCTATGTTAGAAGACATTCGTCTGCGCATGGAAAAAATCGAAGACCGCATTCATGAATTTCGGAGGTATCTTTGACCTCCCGAAACTGACCTCGGAACTCGAAGAGCTTGAACGGGAAACTGCGCAACCGGACTTTTGGAACAATACGAAACATGCCGCCAAAGTCGGGCGCCGGAAAGCCGACATTGAACACTCCCTGGAACGCCTGAACACCCTCGAACAACAGCGCGACGATCTTCTGGCCATCCTTGACCTCATTGGGCAGAAGGGCGACCCGGAATTGGAAGCGGAATGGAGCCAGGGAATCCAGGCCGTGGAACAGACCTTGGACGCCTGGCGATTGGAACGGCTCCTGGCTGGTGAACATGATCACAACAATGCCATTCTCAGCATTAATCCGGGGGCTGGAGGGACCGAGTCTCAAGATTGGGCGCAAATGCTCATGAGAATGTATGTGCGATGGGCGCAAGAGCGGCGTTTCAAGGTGGAAACCATCGATTTGCAGCCCGGTGATGAAGCGGGCATCAAGAACGTCACCATGGGAATCTCAGGCCCTTATGCCTATGGATATCTTCACTCGGAGGCAGGGGTTCACCGTCTGGTGCGAATTTCACCCTTTGACGCGAATAAACGGCGTCATACATCCTTCGCCGCCGTCGGGGTATACCCGGAATTGGACGATGACATCGATATCGTCATCGAAGATAAGGATTTGAAAATCGATACGTTCCGCGCGGGAGGGGCCGGGGGACAAAATGTCAATAAAGTGGAAACGGCCATTCGCATGACTCACCTCCCCACCGGCATCGTCGTGCAATGCCAAAACGAGCGCTCGCAATTACAGAATCGGCTGGGAGCCATGCGAGTGCTCAAAGCCAAGCTCTTTGAGCTGGAGCAGAAAAAAAAGGACGAGGAATTTCAACATATTGTCGGCGAGAAAAAGGACATTGCGTGGGGCAGCCAAATCCGTTCTTATGTGTTTCAACCCTATCAAATGGTCAAAGACCACCGGACCAACCACGAATCGGGCAATGTGGCCGCGGTCATGGACGGCGCCTTGGACCCCTTTATCGAAGCCTATTTGTCGATGAAAGCCTCCAACACGTCACCCGCCTCAACCGCATAGCGGGTGAACGTTTCATGAACATTTTTTGACTGAGACGACGCACGCATGGATGAATTGAACGAACAACGACAACAACGGTTGGATAAACTTGGCACCCTTCAAGGAAAAGGCATTCGGCCCTTCGGGACTCGCTTCCCCGCATCCCATACTCTTGAAGAGATCCTGACCTCCTATTCATCCCGGACCAAGGAAGAACTGGAACAGAGTGCCATCACTTGCCAGGTTGCCGGGCGAATCATCGCGCTCCGGCGTTTCGGCAAAGCGGCCTTTGCCGGATTACAGGAAGAAGGCCATCGCCTCCAGGTCTATCTCAAGAAAGATTTGTTGGATGACCCGTCCTACGAATTGTCACAAGCGCTGGATCTGGGCGATTGGATCGGCGTGGAAGGCAAACTCTTCAGGACAAAAACCGATGAGCTAACCGTTGAAGTCCACACCCTCACCTTTTTGTCAAAAGGTCTTCGCCCCCTTCCGGAAAAATGGCACGGCCTGACCGATATTGAGACTCGATACCGGCAACGTTATGTCGATCTTATCGCCAATCCTTCCGTCCACCAGGTGTTTCGTACCCGAAGTCGCATCATCAATACCATTCGAGGATTTCTCACGGACCGGGGATTTCTGGAAGTGGAAACACCCATGATGCATCCCATTCCAGGCGGGGCCACGGCACGCCCCTTTGTCACACACCACAATACCTTGGATACCGATTTGTATTTACGGGTCGCGCCCGAGCTCTATTTAAAACGGCTGATCGTCGGGGGATTTCGACGGGTGTTTGAGATCAACCGGAACTTCCGCAATGAAGGCATTTCCACCATCCATAACCCTGAGTTTACGATGTTGGAGTTTTATCAGGCCTATGCGGATTACCACGACCTCATGGACCTGACTGAGCAACTCTTTATTCAGCTCTGTCAGGAAATTTGCAACACGGTGGAGTTGGAGTATCAAGGACAACACATCAACATGGCCTCCCCCTGGCGCCGGGTGGCCTATCTTGACGCGATTCTGGAAGTGAATAAACTTGAGGTCCAGGTGTTAACAGATCAGGCCATGGCCCGTGATGCCGCGAAACGCCTGGGTGTTGAAATTTCCCCCAAGGCCAGCCAGATGGACATCCTCGTCGCGCTATTTGAAGAAACGGTGGAAGCCACTCTGATTCAGCCTACCTTCATCACCGATTTCCCCTTGGACATTTCGCCATTGGCCCGAAGAAAAGAATCCAACCCGGCCCTGACCGACCGGTTCGAACTCTTCATCGGCGGACGGGAGTTGGCGAACGGATTTTCCGAGTTGAACGATCCGCTGGATCAACGCCAGCGATTTGAAGCGCAAGTCGCCCTGCGGGATGCCGGAGACGAAGAAGCCCATTATCTGGATGAAGATTTTATTCGAGCCCTGGAATACGGCATGCCACCCACAGCCGGCGAAGGCATCGGCATCGACCGGCTGGTCATGCTCTTAACCAATCAGGCGTCCATTCGTGACGTCATCCTGTTTCCTCAATTACGACCGGACCGGCCTTCGTGACCCTCCCGTACGAGATATTAGTCGGGCTTCGGTATCTTCGGGCCAAGCGTCGGCAACGAACGATCTCGCTGAACACGTTTATCTCCATCACCGGCATCACGCTTGGCGTGGCGGCGCTCATTGGCACGCTTGGCATCATGACCGGCTTCAAGGAGGACCTGCAGGCAAAAATTCTTGGCACGACCGCGCACGTGATCGTGCAGGAACGCGGAACCAATGACATGATTGGGTATGCAGACCTGGTTCATCAGATTGAAGCGGTCCCCGGTGTAGTGGCCGCTGCACCGTTTATTTTCAAGCAAGTGCTGGTCACCTCAAAAACAGCCGTGCAGGGGATCATTCTCCGCGGAATTCAACCCTTGCAGGAAATGCAAGTAACCGATTTACAGGCCAACATGAAATTTGGCGATTTGGCCAATCTGACTCATCCCCCCAATCCGCCAGCCTCCCCCCATCCCGGTCAGGACAAACCAACCCCCTCCACCCCCCCAGGAATTATTCTTGGGAAAGAACTGGCCTTTCGGCTTGGCGTGTTTATCGGCGATACCATCAATGTGGTCTCACCTGTCGGCCCGATGACCTCACTGGCCATGACACCGCAGATTCGACCCTATACC
>JAOUGQ010000013.1 GCA_029865515.1 Nitrospirota bacterium | reverse complement strand
CACCACCAAGACATGAAAGACGCCTTTTTTTCCACACTCATTGTCATTGAATTTCAGTGCTGTGCTTCTTGCCCCATATCTCTGCGAAGCAAGCTGCAAATCACAGGACAAATAAAAACAACAGCAATATCCCAATAATAAGCCAGAAAATCATCACCAGCAGGTGGTGCTGTAACGTGCGAGGTTCCAGTTCACGCATCATGTCTCCGGCGGCCTCGGCCTGATCCCCTACACGATTCACATTTTTATCGAGAATTTTTATATCGATTGATTTCCACAGCCAATTAGCAATCCCTATACTCTGTTTCCCGATTCCCACCACTACCCGATCCACACCACGAAGGTCCACCACCCGCCAGAGCCACCCGGCCATTCCTACGCTATTCCGTCCTAAACCCACCACCACTCCATCAATTCCACGAAGATCCACCACTCGCCACAACCATTTCGCGGTCACCACCGACACATTCGCAATTCCCAGGATCAGCGCATCAAACACCTGCCGGTCGACAACCCGCCACAGCCATCGGGAAAACCGGAGAGTTGGCAGCACAACATACCCCTCATACATTTCGTCGAAATACAATTTATTCAGGAAATGGACATACCAGCGCTTGCCCATTTCCGATTGTTGAAACCAGGATCCGGAAAATTTTGTCAAGGAAAGGTATCCCACTGCCACACCACCAACAGCCACAGCAACAAGGGCAAGGATGAGGGGCAAGCCCGTCCCACTCGAGGATCCTTCGAAAATAAAGGCCGTACGAAGTCCCATAACCGGCGAAAGAAATTCCGCGAACCAACTCCACAGGATCAGCAACAGACTTCCGACGATTCCAATGACAGCCAAGATTCCCAGAAGGTGGATGGGGGAAAAGAAGCGAGGCTGCAGGGCCTGCTTCCCCATCTCCCCTCTATAGCCTGTCGATAGAGGTTGATGAAACAACATCAGAACTCCCCGCATGACATACATGGCTGAGAAAAATACCGTCAAAGATCCCAGAATCCAAAATGTCCATTTGGCTGAGGCTCCCCCTTGAGCCATCCACAATTGTTCATACGGCCCTGAGAAAATAAGGAACGGAGGGAGACAGGCTAACATCACCGCCCCTGACACACATGACCACATGGAATGGGTTGAGGTCGTATGTAGGGAAAAGGAAGTTGGTTCATGTCCATGCGAGCCAACCGAACGAAGCGCATTGCCTGTCGATAAAAATAAAAACGCCTTCAAGCATCCATGGGCCAGCATATGAAAAATAGACACCACAAAGGCTCCGACTCCGCAGGTCATGATCATGAAACCGATTTGACCAATCGTGGAAAAAGCCAGCATGCGCTTAATATCCACCTGGGTCAGGGAGACCAGAGTCGCGAAGAGCGCGGTCATACCCCCGATCACCGCAATGACCGTCATGGCTTCAGGCGAAAGCATCACGAGGGGACTCATGCGAACCAACAAGAAGGGTCCAGCATTCACCATGGTCGCAGCGTGAATCAAGGCCGAAACGGGCGTGGGCGCTTCCATGGCAAAAGGTAGCCAGACGTGGAAGGGCACCTGTGCGGATTTTCCCATGGCCCCTATAAATAAAAAGAGGGTAATGAGAGTGAGGACGGGAATGGGAACGTCCAACCCGATCCAGCCGAACAGGTTGAGCGTGTTCCCCTGTATGGACTGGGCTTCCGCTAAGATCGTCTGGATATCCAGCGTTCCAAAGGTGGAATAGGTCAGAATAACCCCAAAGCCTAACCCCACATCGGCAACCGAATTCACTAAAAAGGCTTTGGTGGCCGCCTGAGCAGATGCCTGCCGCTCGCCCCAATGTGAAATCAACAAATAGGAGCAGATCCCCATGATCTCCCAGAACACATACATCATGAGCAGATTATTGCTCATAACCAGCATGATCATGGAAAAGGTGAACAGGGCAATGACGGCAAAGAAACGGTTATACCGCGGATCGCCGATCATATAACGGGACGCGTACACATGCACCACACTGCTCACCCCGGTGACCAGAAGTAGGAGCAACACGGTAAGTTGGTCCACATAGAGCCCCAAATCGACAACCAGGGCTCCCGAATGGATCAGTCGATACAGGGGAATGGAGAATGCCCCCTCAGATGCTACTTGAGCAAACGCGATGATGGAAAAGGCGAAGGATAGGGCCATCGCCGGGATGCCGATCTTATGACCTTGCTCTCCCAACCAGGGTTTCCCCAGCACGAGCATCAGAGATGCCAACAGAGGAAGGAGGGGAATGAGGATAAGGAATGTCATATTAGGAGTACACCCTAACCCCACAGCTTAAAGCCCGGGTGGAACCGCCGTCTTGAGGAGAAAGTTGACAATGTGATCGCTCATCAGCCCCAACACAATGATCGCCACCGATGTTGCGCCGAGGCTAATTCGCACCGCTAAGGGCACCTCACGCATGAGGGGAGGCTGCTGAGCTGACCGATCACGAAACACCCGTTCAAATAATTTAAGAAAGTAGGCCAGAGTCAACAGGGTCGCAATGAGTACCGCCGCAATGGCAAGATAATTCTGCGCTTCCACCGCGCCAAGAATGATATACCATTTTCCGAAGAACCCACCGGTCGGCGGAATTCCGATCATTGACATGGCCATTACCACCAGAGCCGCCGACATCCATCCCGGTCCCCCCCGCAACCGCACAAGGTCCTCTATGGTGCGAACTCCGTATAGATGAATGATTGCCCCTGCCCAGAAGAACAACCCCGCTTGCATCACCGCATCATTTAAGAGATAAAACACTCCACCGGCAAATCCGGTTTGATTCCCGAGACTCATTCCCACCAGAATCAACCCGATATGCGAAAGCCCTCCATACGCAAACATGCGTTTGATCTCTTTCTGGGACAAAGCCAGGAATGCGCCAATCAACGCGGCCATGGCGCCCAAAACCCCCACTAAAAACAGGATGGGGATCTGGTAGATCACCGCCTGCGCGCCGAGTACCCAAAACATAATGCGAATCCAACCATACAGGGCCACTTTGGTCACTAACGAAGCCAGCAGGGGGGTGACTCTGTCAGGGGCATAGGTATAGGCATCAGGCAACCAGCCGTGGAGTGGTACCAACGCCATCTTGATGCCCAGACCGATAAACATAAACAGCACTCCGACAGCGATGGCCTTGGAGGTCACCAAGAGCGGTATCCGTTCAGCCAAGTCCGCCATATTGAGCGTACCCGTTTCAGCGTACAGATACCCCACCCCCAGGAGATACAAGGAAGCCCCGAACGTACCCAAGATCAAATATCGAAAACCCGCTACCAGGGCTTTCCCGCCTGCCAACCCCACTAAGGCATACGCACATAAGGCGGACACTTCCAGAAACACGAAAAGATTGAAGAGATCTCCGGCAAAGATCATCCCGACGAGACTCCCCACCAACAACAGCACCAGGGTATAAAAGGGAACAATCCGGCTGCCAAGATTTGGGAACAAAACCGAACTGATGAAGATGACACAGATGAGGGCCAGAAGACTGAGAGCCACGATCATCACGCTGGCCAATCCGTCAGCCACCCACTCAATGCCGATCGGGGCGGCCCATCCCCCAAAGGCATAATGAATGGTCCCGGTTTGAAGGACTCCCACCAAATTCGCAATCGAGACCAGGACCATTCCGGCTATGACGGCAAAGGCCATCGGCCGGCACCATTCACGGTGCTTAATGCCAATTAACGGCAGACAAATGGCCAAACTCAGTGGTAGCAGAAAGATGATCGCAGGTAGGTGGCGCGTCATTCCAACCTTTTGAGAATGTCTTCTTCGTCCAGACTGCCATATTTTTTATAAATGGCATCGGCCAGGGCCAGGGAAACCCCCAGGGTGGCCACCCCTACCACAATGGCCGTCAATGTCAGCACATGAGGAAGAGGATTGGTATAGACTTCAGGCTGAATGGCCTCGGTGGTGGATAACAGAATAGGCACCGTAGCACCTCGTTTGGCACTCGTGGTCACGAGAAAGAAGATGACACTCGTTTGCATGAGATACATCCCGATGAGTTTTTTGACCAGATTGTAGCGGGTCACCATGATATAGATGCCCCACAAAAACAGCAGCACGAAGGCGATGTAATTGGGTCGCTGCAGCCACCCTTGGATCAACTCAAACATGATACTCCTGCTCGATATCGTGATAGGCCAAGCTGAGGACGATAGAGATTCCGGTCACTGCGACATCCACTGCCACGCCGATTTGGCCAAGAAGAATTCCCATATATCGACGAGCAGGGGCATCCAAGCCCGGAATCTCAAGGTTGGCATAGTTTAGAAACTCTCCTCCACCAATGAGGCATAAGCCACCGACTCCCACAAAAATAATCAATCCTACCCCGTCACCGTGCAGGACCTTTTCCACCAGGCGCCCCTGGGGTGATTTCAACCCGAACACCAGAAAGGTCAGGATCATGCTGGTCGTCCAAATCACCCCTGCCACAAACCCCCCTCCCGGTCCATATTGGCCAAAGAACAAGACGTACAGGGCAAACAACTGGGCCAGAGGAATGAGCAATCGACTCATAGTCTGAACAATAAGACTGTCGTGTATCCGCTTCATGAACGGGCCTCCCGTAAGAGCAACGCGCAGGCAATGCCTGCTGTAAAAATCACCACGGTTTCAATCAACGTATCAAACCCGCGATAGTCCATCAGCACGGAGGTCACCACATTCGGTGTCAGCGTGTCCGCATAACTATTCTGTAAGTACATAGGAGAGATGTGGATATTCGGGGGAGAGGCCGGATCCCCGAACGGCGAAAGATCATTGGCCGCGAATAAGAGGAGAATGCCTAGCAAGGGCAGTCCGAGCACTCCGGCCAAGGGTGGGGGAGGACGTCGGAGACGGCTATCTTTGGGGGCCGTATCGAACAATGTGATAAGAAATAGCACAGTAGCCAACCCAGCCCCGATAACGGCTTCCACAAATGCCACATCCACCGCGCCCAGCCAGGCCCAGACCAGGGCCAGAAAGAAACTGTACGACCCAAGAATGAAGACAGAACTCATCAATTCCTTCACCAAAAATGTTGCGCTGGCTGCTGTCAGGACCAGGAGCAATAGCAAGGCAATATTCACCGCATATGTCATTGGTCCTCCTCGGCCTGTGGTTTGACGCCAGCCCGATACGCCGCTCGAATTGTTGCATGGGCAATGACCGGATTCAGAAGGAACAAGAGAGCCAGGACCACCAGTATTTTCAACATATTGATTCCAAACCCCTGGTAAAGGGAAAGGCCCACAAGGACGCAAAACGCTCCCAGGGAATCAGTCAGGGAAACCGCATGGGATCGCGTAAACACGTCGGGGAGTCGCACCATGCCGACCGCAGCGACCACGAGAAAGAATAAACCTATCAGAATCAACGCAATAGCGATGACGACCATGTCTAAGGTGTCCCTCGTTGCTCAAGAAATTTGGCGATGGCAAACGCCCCGACCAGGTTGAGGAGGGCATACCCGGTGGAAATATCCACAAACATCTCTTCGCGGCCATACACCGTCCCAATCACCACCACAAGAATAATGGATTTCGTCGAAATGCCATTCAGCCCCAACACCCGGTCAAACACCGTCGGGCCCTGAATCACCCGGTACAAATATACGAGAATCAAAATGGATAGCATGATCAACACAAACAGAAAAAATGTTGTCATTCGTGCCCCTTGCCTTCCTGAAACATTCCGGCAATTTTTTGCTCCATCCGGCCACTGGTTAGATCCTCGCCTGAAGCTTTATCAATGGCGTGCACCATTAGTTGGTTGCCTTCGACTTCCACAGTAATAGTGCCGGGTGTCAGAGTAATGGAATTTCCGAGCAGAACGATCGCACCCTGATGTTTGAGGTGAGACCGATAGGTCAAGAGTTTGGGCTCAATGGGTAAGGCCGGATTCAGAATGAGTTTGGTCACATGCAGACTACTTTCGACAATCCGCAGAAGGAGCCATGGTCCGTACAAAACCAGTCGGCCCCAAGGGAAGTCATGAAACGGAGAATGGGAATATCCGGTGTTCAACCAGGCTACTCCACAGGAAACCAGGAATCCTAAGACGACGTGGGAAACATCGTAGCGTCCCGATAAAATGAGCCAGACACTAAAGAGAGCTAAGGTGTTGGCGATAAACTGTTTCGGAAAAGAAGACTTCATCCTGCTCAACCCCTAAATCTGAAACAAGGTGTTTTTTTCAAGGAGCCCCACAAGATAAAAAAAAACCAACCAAAGGTTTTTCGCATGGGATGCCCCAAAAACCTGGTTGGCTTGTACTGTTACCAGTCCATCTGGAACTACAGAAAAACTGGAAACCCTACGGCCGTTATGAATGCTGTTTCGCCGAATCAGATGCTCCCGCTCTCTCTACTCGGACTCCGACCGATACAAAGAGGTGTCCCATCTTTTGAGAAACACGTAAACTTCAATCCTTATATCAAGCGCCTCCCTCCGTCCACAACCCCGAAGCGAGAGGAAAAATTATGGTGGAGTCCTATGCCCATTCCACTTGGGCCCACTTGACTCTGCATAGGGAACCGAAAGTCCTAGTCAAATATTTTCCAACCAAGACCCAAGCGATTCAGGTTTTTGTGCACGTTCAGATTCAACATATCCTTCTTCCCTGTCACGGAATCATGTTTTTGCGGTAACTGGTTCCCAAGTTGAATTCGTGAGGTATCGTGAAAAAAATTGTGAGGCCGGATCTAACGCCATCAGATTCATCCATTGGTTATGGAATATGTGCTGAAGAAGGCTATGTTTCTGAATGATCGATCGAATTCGATCCGGCGGTGCCTCGATGATGGCCAATAAGCGCATGGGTTCATGGTAATGCCGCGCGCCATCGTTTACCGATTGGAGAGGGAGGCCTTTTTGCAAATCACTCTGGCTTCCCAACATCACCCCAACTCCCGCGACCATGTTATGAATGACCTTGCTTCCGCTCCCGTATCCCCAAGGATCCACCGCCGAAAAGTAATAGGTCAAGCTTATCAATTCGCCCACGATGAGGGGTGCCGTCATGATTTTTTCAAGAAGACTGCCTTCGGGATCTGAGTCAGGGTCGTAGGAATGTAAAAAGACTCTCCCTCCCAAAGGGAGTCCCTTTGTGAGGGCCCGCCTTCCAATTAAAAAGGCGGCGTTCCCCGACAGTCCCCATTCAGGGCGGGAATTAGCCCAATCCATGCTTCGTGTTCTGACATGTGCGAATGCTTCGTGTGGAGAGGCCTTTGTCGGTGCACCGGGAATCCGATTGCATCGTTCCAAGGCTTGGTGTGTGCCGGCCTGTTCTAAATCCTTCCTCAACCGTTTCAAATCCTCAGTATGAGTGGAAGGAACATCGATGAGGTCATACAGCGTCACCCGATCGGTGGTTGTATTATGTTTGCCAGGAAGGAACCAGGTATCCTCCGGAATGACCAGGCCGTGATCTTTGAGGATTCGCCGGACTTCAGGGTTATTGGCCATGGCCGCAAAGACGCGCGCATTGGGGTCACCATGACTGCCCCCGCAAGCACCGCAGTCTAGAGCTGCGAAATAAGGATTGTTGTCCGATTGGCTTCCATGGCCGCACACCATGACAAACCGGCCAAAATTTTTCGTGAGCCCGATGACACGCAAACCACCTTCCACAAAGGCAGCTTGCTCTTGATGAGTGAAACCTTGGGTTAGCTGTCCCGGGTTTATTTCCTTCTCTTCCTTTGCATTTGAACGATCAACAGGAATATGCGTGTCTACGGGTTTCCGAAACCCGTAATGGAGCCAATTTTTGACGGTGTCGAAGGAAGTCCGAAACAGAGTTTTCCCTACCAACCCGAGGCTAAAAAATATCCCTAGAACATCAATGAGAATAAATGAGGCAATTGGATTGTGTTTCAGGTCATGGAATAGTTGATGACTGAGTTGATGCCATCTTGTTCCGGAGAGATAATCCCTCATTCCCTTGTCCAGTCCCATTCGCGGAACTTCGATCACTTCCGCTTGTGGGGTCAATAAAATGGGGCATAATGCCATGTGATCGTGACTATCAAAGGCCACATGACTCATCGGCACCCCAAAGAATCCTGCATAGCCGAATGTTTCATATGGCCCTTGGTTTTCAAGATGACGACGAAATGACTCTGAACGGGCATCGATACAAAAGATTCCCTGGGCTCGAGGCCGCTCATCCAAAACGGGTACCGTTCCTTGATGTCCTATGAGCTTCTTCAGTAAGTGTTCCCGGTAGACATCCTCATAGGCTTCCAGCCACACTGGCCTATGAGTATTTTGGGGAAAGATATCCAACCATTCCAGTAATGTCGAAATCCCCGCTTGAGACAACTCGTGCAGCTCAAGGGGAGATAATTCCAAGAATTGAGCCAGGTGAAAAAGCCGCCAGGCCTTGTGGCACACGCCTTGGGTATTGGGATCTGTGACACGAGTATGAGGGGACATCAAGGCACGATACTGCTCTGAATGTTCGTCCCAATAGCCCACCAGATCGGAGCGTGTCCCGGCAATCCCCCATTCCCGTTGGCAAAGTCCCTCCACCATTCCCGATTCATAAAAGAGCCGGACGGCGAGGTATTGTAAAGGGTCTATGGGGTAGTGTTGTTGTGCCGGATACCCAGGATTGTCCCCACGCCAGCGGATCAATCCGGCCCATCCCGGCAAATGGGCTAGATGCCGCGAGAGATATTCCCGCCAACGCTCTTTTGGAATATCAAGATCTTGAAGATGCTTGATGACAACTTCTTCCGGTTCATCGGCAAGTTCGCGAAATTTTTGTCGAACATGAGGAATGCCTAAAAGTCTGCACGAGTGATCCTCTTTGGCCAGGTCCCGCCAGACAGAGTAAAATCCCCTCTCTCTCGAAGGCATGCTCCATCCGGCTACTCCCTCGTCTACGAACGCCGCAACCCATTTGACCATTTGATTGTTGATGGCCTCAACCAGCATACTCCCGGTCAAACAATCCAGCCAATCACCCAGTGTCCGGTCTGCGGGCAGATCCACCGGAACGAAATCGGACTCGACATGTAAGGACTCAGAATCTCGACTGAGATCAGGTGTTTTCAACAAAGGATCGCCCGATACGGGATCGGACAATCCGAATGCGGATAACGAACTCTTCCAGAGATTGTGGAGATAGGCGCTTTCCGGCTCATGCCGGCACTTCTCGCACTCACGAATCGTTCGATCAATGATGGATTTCCGGGAATGCTCCGGAAGATCGGATCGGAACCGTTTGATCGAACCCTCTAATGCTATTGTCCAAGTCAGGAGAAGGGGATTTAATTCATTAATTCCGTAAATGGCATGAATCCGCCAGATATCTCTCACGTGAAGGGTGCGCCCGCCAATTTGGATAGTTGCCTGAGAAGGGAGAGAAGGACCGACACGTTGAAGCGCCCGGTCAATAGCGGACTGGGTGATCCGGCCTTGTTGAAATAACTGGCGATATTCCTCAAGAGGAAGAAATCCATTGCCGCCTATCAAATGCTGGGCTTCCGCAATGGCCTCAGCAAAAGGCAAATACTCAAGGTCACGAAGAGGGTTGTAGTAGGCAAACGTTTTCATGGGCCAATAGGGCCCAATCGGCCGACAGGCCTCGCCAACGATTTCTCGAAGCCGCTCTCGGCTAGTTATGGATGAACGATGTTGCTCAGCGTTGTTCATGTGTCCAATCCCGGCGTCCTCAATAGCCCGGAAAACCAAATTGCTTGCAGGCTTTCCAGAGCCCCTGCCTTTGAGAAGCCAGTTATTCGCCGCTCAATAAATAAAAAAGCCAACCGAAAAGCTTCTCCTCTTAAACTTCTTCAGGAGATCATCTCAGTTGGCTTGTTCTACCGCTTGCCTCAATCCCATCTTCAAAGATGCAAGCTATCCGACAAACCCATTCTACTATCAAAGTCAAAACCAGAACGAATGCTGCGTCCCTCATCCCTCTGAGGAAAGACTCGTTCTCTTCTTGACCTCTTGTGAACAATAAGCTTATATCAAGGGGAAAGGCTGTTCCTCAAGTTCCTGAGGCGGTTTTCCCCGGGGAAGGGAGGATCAATGGTTTACTGGCAAGGCTGGTTTTGCTGGAAAGTGCCAACGCATGAAAAACGACTTCACTCGAGGTGAGATGGAATCGGCTATCCGAAATGCCATTATTAAATTTGAGCAGGAATTTATGGGCCGGGGCCCCACAGATGTTCGCGCTTTCATTCTGCGCGACACCATTCTCATCCGGCTCAAAGGGGTTCTGACCCCGGCCGAGCGGCAACTGGCCAAGAGTGAAGAGGGCATCGGTATGGTCAAACAGATGCGCCAAAATCTGATTTCGCAAGGGAGAGAACAGCTTTGTCGCCAAATTCTAGAGATCACGGGAGCCGAAACCACAGCCCTTTTTACGGATATCGACGCGCGGATCGAAGAACGCGTTATCGTTTTGACTTTAGATCGTGATCTGGAATCGACACTGAGGTAGAGAGATTTAGAGGGAAATAAACAAGAAGGGGTCTTTGTCCGGCTAAATCTTTTTCACTCTTGACTTCCCGGATATTTGCCTTACCTTTACACTATGAGCCAAGGACGTGTTTTAACCCATGACGAGAAAAAAGCTTCTGAGGCAGCCTTTCGTGGATTGCCAATGGATCATTCATGGACGGAGTCTGCTAAAGCTGTTTATGAAGGTATTATCCATGCGTTAGACAAGACGCCGCTGAGTGCTCCAATTTCTCCGGAAAAGGAATCTTCCGAGTCCAAAGAGGGACCGGGGCTTTTACCGTCTGAGGTCTCCGTGCCCTCCCAATCATCTCTTTCACTCACTTCTGACGATATAACTGCAGAGTTTGCATCTCTCCCCATCCGTTCCCGACGGGAAGCCATTGAGTCCGGAATACTCAAAGATGTCACTCCGATCGCTCAAAGTGTAGGCCTCGAATTTTGTGTGGGCATGACCAACCCTCTTTGGGATCAATACATCACTCCTTCCCCCGACTTCACGGAAGAGCTTATTCAAAACCGCCTTCGTGATACCCTGGTGGCTGTGCGCCTTCGGTTGGCCAGCTTGAAAACACCAATGCCACTGGTGGATGTCCCCGTTTTATTAGAATTTCCTCCTGAACCGACCCCACAGCTCTGCTTGACCTTCGCCTTATTTCACAAGGACCCGGTTGATGGGGATTGCCTGCTCCTGATCCATCCGGGTGAAGTGTTCGCCACCCGCCAAGCATTCGAGAATAATTAACTCAGTTTCCTACTATACCTCCAGCTCGTATGGTAGATAAAATCTGTTTTAGATAGTCACACAAACTCTGAAACAGATCTTTTAGTCTTGCGGATGTGTGGGAAAAGACCACCTCCATCACTTGATGTCTTGCAGCCAGGAACAAACACAAATTTTCTTCGACCAGTAGACGAAACAATATTCTATTTTTCCAACTCTAAACTCTTGCATGGAAGGTGTTTTTGTCAAACGATCCAACTTTCTTGGGCGAGCCGCCCGAAAATCCCCTTGGTGGGAAAACCCTCATCGTCGATGCCCAAGACCCCAGATGTTTTCAACTTCCCAGTGACGCGTTAAACAACGCCGGACCAACCGATTACATCTTTATCCGACCAGGCACCTATGAAGATCGCCTGGTAATGACGGAACGATCCATTCATATTGTTGGTGCCGGCTTGGATCAGGTCACCATTTTCAATCGCCGGAGCGGTCCTTGCTACCTTCAACGGGTCTCCAGCGGATATATGAGAGGTATCACGTTTCGTTATGTGGGCAGCGACCAACATTCGGCCCTAAATATTTTGGATTCTGTTTGTACAATATCTCACTGCCGGATCACGGAAGGCCTCTTATCCGGAGTCGTCATGTATGGACCGGATTGCCGCCCGACATTAATCGGCAACGAAATCTCCCATAATCGAGAGTCCGGAATTTTTTGTTTTGCCGGGGCCCAGCCCTACCTACGCGAAAACGCGTGTTTTGGCAATCATCATTTTGGAATTGCTGCACGAGATGAGGGCACTCGACCCGATATAATTAAAAACATCTGTCGGGGCAATATGTTGAGTGGGATTCTCCTCTTTCATCTCGCAAAAGCTCTTATCCTCGAAAACACCTGCGCAGAGAATGCCCATTGGGGACTCGTGCTTACCCCGGATTGTGAAACCACGCCAAAGCCGGAGGACCTGCACCAATCCAATCAATTGGCAGACAACCCTCGTGGGGCCTATACCATCACCACGGAACCCTTGGCGGATATTGGTCGATAGATCAGACTGGATCTTCGCATCACCGTTCGCTCCCGAACCAGTTCCAGGACGTTGGGAGGGATGCCTCATGCCCTTCTATTTGAGTTGTGTGCGCTGATTGCATCGAATCAATAGGAAGAGTGGATCTTCATCTCATTCGGGTTTACTGTTGGGCAGGGTGCCGGGTAGCGGAGGTCTATGATAAGGTGGGAGGCGTGAAAAGGACTTAGCAGGGCCATTCGACATGAATGATAATCTGTGGCATCAACTGAACGCCGTTTTGGGTAGCCTAACCGTTACGGTGGGACTCTGGTTATTGGTAGGCGCCCTACCTGTGCCTCTCGGCATTGCCCTGGCCGTCGGGTTAGCCATCCTACTGGCTTGGAAAAGCCCGTCTATCGGGTACATCTGGGCAGCATCCACGCTCCTCTTGGGTGTGGAAAGTCTTGCCTGGCCGATCATGCAAATGGCCGATATTCAAAAGCTGGGTCCAGAACCACCATTGGAAGAACTGCAACGGATTTTCACTGCAGTGTTGTTCGGGCTTTTTTCCGGCGTGTTTTGGATGACCTTCGCGTATGGCATCTTCAAGCGCACTCGCGGCGCCAACACACCCGCCACTCCCTCTGTGACGACTCCTCAAACGAAAAACCAAAAGAAAAGAGCCAGAAAGCAATCGGGCTGATCGCACTGCCCAGCCCAGCAGGGGCTATTGAATTTCGATGGGGTCCACGTTGACTTCAAAGATCACTGGTTCTTTTGAAAATTTTGCCTCATACTCCCGCTGAATGTCTCGAAGGCATTGCTGTGTTTCCTGCAAATTTTCGGTTTTCATCAAAAAGAGCACCCGGTTTTTTTTGAGACGGCCGGGTTTCTTCGAAGCAATCGGCCCCAAGACCATTGGCGTTTCAAGGATCCCCTTTCCCTCCTGACGAGGATCCCTTCTCACCTCAATCCTTCCTAACCGTTGGCGCAAGAAGTCCACAACTCCTTGCACTCGAGTCGCCCGCGTCCCCGTCACCACCAATAGAATCACATGGGTAGCCGGGGGATACCCCAAGGCTTCGCGTAACTCCAATTCCTGTTCATAAAAGATTTGGGGACGATGTTGCCAGATGGCGTTGAGCACATGATGGTCTGGAATACTGGTTTGGAGAATCACGTCTGCCGGTTCCCTGCCATTCCTGGCCAAGGCGAGGGCTTTGGACAACATGTGGAAGGTCCGTTCCGCCGATCGGAAATCAGGAATATGGAGACCAAGGTCGGCTTGAGGAAGCCCAATCATATTAGCGGTTGGCGGATCTGACCGGTGAAGCAAAAATTCGGTCCCAATCAACACTCGAATGTCCCTTTCCCGGAATTGGCGTAACATGGCACCCGCTGCCTCGGTGGTTTTCACATTCTCCCGATCAAACCGGGCAACTGTCACCGACGGGAAGAGACGAATCACCTCTTCTTCCAGCCTCTGCGTCCCTGTGCCGGAAAACCGAAAAACCGTGCCCTGGCAAGTGGGGCATGTTTCAGGGGTCTGCTGAATCCCCTCACAGTAGGAGCAGATCAATCGCGAGGGTCGCTGATACAGTTTCAATGGCACTCCGCAGGTGGAACACATCGGAGCCAGCCCACAATCCCGGCATATCAGCGCCCCTGAAAATCCCTTTCGATTAAGCAGTAAAATTATCTGCCCTCCTTCGTCCAGGGCTTGAGTCATTCGGCTAAGTAACACCGGTGACACAATGGTCCCATAGGGTAATGACCGTAAATCGATCATTTCTACCTGGGGAACCTCTTGCCATGAATGTTCCAGGGCCTCGCTGATCTGTTCCCTGAACCGCCCATACATTTCCAAGGAAGGACGATTCGAACTATAGACCACCAGGGCTTGTTCACATTCTCCACGCATTCGAGCGACTTCTCGAGCGTGATAGTAGGGAAGATGCTCATCTTTATACGACGGATCGTCTTCCTGATTCATCCAAATAAGCCCTAAATTTGGAATTGGCAGAAACAGTGCTGATCGAGTCCCCACTACGACCTGTGCCTTACCCTGTCGAATCCGTTCCCATCGAGCAGAACGAACCATTGACGAAAGATGACCATGATACACCTCGACCTTATCTTTGCCGATGAGTCGTAATTGTTCGCCTACGGATTCAGCTTGATGAACTTCTGGAGCAAGGATGACCGCTCGACGGCCCTGATGGCAGACGGTCTCGACGATCTGGAGCAACAGATTCTGTTGCAAGGATTCTGTTCCCACGACAGGAAATTCCTGGAAACCACCGGCCTGCACCGCCTGCAAGAGCTTCTCCCCTATCTGATTTTCTTCAGAAGAGCACCACGCCGTTTTCTGAACAGATTCTGATAGGTCTGTGTCGTGTGCTTCAGGGAGATCAAATAATCCCGGGGAAACCGGAAGCACCGGTTTTTGTCCAGCACTGGTCACCCTTGCGGGACTTAGGGCATTGGATCCGGACGGTATGTTGGTTCGTTCGGTTATCCAGCCGCTCTTTTTCCCACGAGTTAGAATGGCAGGGGCCTTCTTCATTGTTCGGGTGAGAGACGATCGGAGTAATCCCTTGGGAGCCTTTTCTAATTGACGAAGCACCAACTGAACCTCCGATGACAGGGTCTTATCCGATAAGGCCCGCCGACCTTCGTCTGTTAAAAAGACACGCCTGATCACTTTTACCGAGTGCGGAGGAACGATCAGCCTCAAACAGGCTGGGAGAGGTGCCAGGTAATAATCCGAAATCTTTTCAATCAGTCGGAGAAGGTTTTGCTCCAAAGGCGGATGCTCGGCATCTGTTTCCAACGAAAGAATGGCTCGCAGAGGTTTATGATGGAAATGCGTTTGAAGTGAAGGGGAGTTTTGTGGCTCGCATATACTGACGACTACGCCAGAGACGACAGCAGATCCTAAAGGAACCACCACAGGACTTCCCACGTGGAGATGCGAAAGCAGATGTGGGGGGACTTGATAGGTGAAGACTTGGAACCGCCGCCCCGGTAGGACAACGTCAGCAAGCATAGGGATTGAGAGATTTCATGAGAATTCGATTCTACCAGCCGTTTTTTCTCCCCACAACGTTATTCAACATCTGGTCTTGCTACCAACAGATTTATTTGGGACCACGAGCTGGAAGAGCCGCATAGATTGTAGAGTATTTTCAACTGATTAACATTGTTATCCTGAATTTCCCTCCTTTTGATGCTAGAACAATCTAGACAGAATTCCATTTCAGATGCCATCATTCCCGAACAAAAATCTACCGTCAAATTAGGGAAGGACTGCGACCCATCGCACAGAAAAACCTCTGTAATCCGAGTGTATGACGACATTACAATACGTACATTTCTGACCATTGCCTAACGACTGAACTTCAAGCCACCGCCTCTTCACAGTAGTGCACTCACTCGTGGCAATCTGGCATGTGGCAGGGTTTTAATTATCCTCCAGAGGCGGGTTTCCCCTATAATGACAGGGCTTTCCCTTGTTACCTACTCATTGACAAGAAACACGGAAGGTCGGCTCTCCCTTTTTCGACTGTGAAAAATACCTCAGACAACCAGTTTATATTCAAAGAATGGAGAGAGGCCGAACAGCGGGGGTATCGCAAAAGCAACAAGGGTTGAGCGGTGAGAAAGCCATGAACTCAAACTAACAACTGTATCACGACTGTTGGGCGGAAGCGGCCGGATCAGAGTCTTCTACACCGACAAGAAAAATATTTTGAGAAGGGGCAGCAATGAGTGACGAGAACACCTTGTTCATTAAATGAGGAGGTAGCATGATGGAAGGCTTGGAGTTACTTGGGATGTTAGCCGTCATTATTGGAGTGATTGGCATCATTGTCCTTCTAAAGGGTCGAAAAAAATCGTAAACGGGACTGGATCATTCCATCCGTTGGTAACGTGATCCCCAATTCTCTTGATCATCATTTCAGTGACTGGTGAAAAGGAAATCCCTGAGGGAAGGGGAGGTGTCCGCCATCTGCGTTCTCGACCTTTTTCTCAGGCGGACATACGAGACCCGTACCGCTCGCCAAATAAGATTGGTCCCTTCAGGATTCATCAAACGATCCTCGGCCTTTCCTTTGTAGGTTTCAGAGCCTGACGGTTCCTTTTGAACAGGCCCAAGAGTTGTTGGTCTTTCACCATCCTGCTGAAACGAGAGGAGCCGTGCCGCAAACTTCGAGTGTTCAACAATCCACTTCAGGGCGGCAATGCTTTCCGTGGAAGTAAGGATTCGAATACCGTCAGAGAGAGAGATTGCTGGGAGCCTGTCGGACTTGGGAAATTGATAGCAAAAGGAGGGCTGAGTAGAATATTTTAGGACTCAGGAATTTTTTTTAGGCGACGGTCCAAGGCAAACCGGGTGATTCCGAGATGTTTGGCCGCCAGACTTTTATTATAACCGGATAGGCGCATCACCTCTTCAATCAGATCGCTTTCAATATCTCCCAGGGTTTGTTCTCCGAGAATCATTTCCATGCGCACCACTTGTTGGGCCCCCCGAGTGACTGCCGTTACCGAGGAACGCGCTTCTTCGTGGACTTCACGAGGCAGATCCCCTTGTGTCAAACTTTTTCCGCGACAGAAAATGGCCGCACGCTCCATAATATTTTCCAGTTCGCGGATATTTCCCGGATACGGATAGCGTTCCAACAACCGTTGAGCTTCCGGTTCAATAGCGGTGATCTCTTTACCAAGGTTCTTGCTTTGTCGGATCAACGTCGCCAGAGACAGGGGGATAATATCCTCCGTTCGATTCCGTAATGGCGGGAGAGTCAATGACACGACATTCAACCGGAAAAACAAGTCTTCCCGAAATTTTCCTTGCGTCACATCTTTGCGCAGATCCCGATTGGTGGCAGCGATGAGACGAAAATCCACATCAATATCCGCTTGCCCACCTAATCGTTTAAACGACCGCTCCTGTAACACCCGAAGCAACTTGGCTTGCATGGAGGGGTTGAGGTCTCCAATCTCATCTAAAAATAGGGTCCCGCCTTCCGCCTGCTCGCAGAGGCCGGGCTTGCGCTGGTTCGCCCCCGTGAACGCTCCACGTTCATAGCCAAATAATTCACTTTCAAATAATTCCTGAGGAATGGCGGTGCAGTTCACTCCGACAAACGGGCCTTTGCTCCGGGGGCCATTATGATGAAGCACTCTCGCCACAAATTCTTTACCCGTTCCCGTTTCTCCAAATAGCAGCACCGTGGTTTTCAGGTTTTTCGCCATTTCCTGAATTTGCCCAACCAATTCTTTCATACTGGGACTATTGGCAATTAAACCATGGAAGGCATAGCGACCTGGTCTATCCTGAGTTTCAAAGTCGATACGGCGTCGGAGAGTCAGATATTCCAGTGCTCGATCGATCACAGGTTCTACGCCAGAAAAATCGACGCTTTTAATAAGAAAATCATAGGCACCAAGTTTAATGGCTTCCACCGCGTCTTCTACCGTGCCAAAGGCCGTGAGAAGAATGACCAAGGCTTGTTGAGATTTGGCACGAATATGCTTGAGCGTCTCCAGTCCACTCAACCCCCCCATTTTCAAGTCCAACAAAATAAGATCAGGAACATCATGGTCAAGGGCTTCCAGCAGGGCTTCTCCCGAATCGAAGCTTCGAACATGATGATGTTGTTTCGCGAGCCGTCGGCTAATGGCTTGGCGAACCACGTCATCGTCATCTGTCACAAAAATGTTGGCACGCATGCGTTACACCGGCGAGAGTTGAGGTTGACAAACGCAGGGAAGCCACCATGTCATGGTAGTCCCATTACCTGACTGACTTTCCGCATGAATCTCTCCTCCATGAGATTCGATGATATTTCGACAAATAGCAAGACCTAATCCGGTTCCGCGATGCTTGCCGGTGGTGAAAAACGGCTCAAAAATCCGAGGGAGGGCATTCGGACTGATTCCCTTCCCATTATCTTTGACTTTCAGGCGAAGACCCGGTACTCGTTCATTGGTTTCCTCTTCAATGGATAGATGGAGACATCCCCCCATCGACATTGCCTCCACAGCATTTTGAATCATATTCAACACCACTTGCTTCAGTTGGTCCCGGTCAGCTTGAATAGAACCTAGATTGGCTGATGGGTGAAATTCGACTTGAATCGCCTTCTGCTTCATCGGCTCAGCCAGGACCTGTAACGACTCCCGAATCAAATCTTCTAATTGAAACGTCACCGGAAGTAAATCTCTCGGACGAGCATAGTCAACAATTTGATTGACAATGCGGTCCAATCGCCGCGTTTCTTTGAGAATGGTGACCAGATCCTGATGCCGGGAATCGCTCTCAGGGATATCTTCCATCAGTAATGTCGTGGTCGACCCAATGCCCACCAATGGGTTTCGAATCTCATGGGCAATCCCCGCAGCCACTTGTCCCAACGTGGCCAATCGTTCAGACCGGTTCAGTTGGGCACGCATATTTTCTAACGCCGTGATATCCACGTTAAAACCTTGATAGACCATTGTCTGACCAAATTTATCTTGAATAGGAACTGCGCGACTCAAGACCTTTCGAACGGCTCCGTCCGGATGCAGAAAGCGAAAGACCCGTTCAAATGGTTCACCCCGGTGGCACGAATCCTGAAAAGCCTCTCGTACCCCCTCTCGATCGTCTGGATGAACGGCCTCCCACATGTGTTCAGGATCTAAATCCTCATCCGGATTCCGGCCCGCCAAAATCCAATTCTGTCGGTTGCTAAAAATTAGATGGACATCTTTCGCAGCAAAAATTCCAATCGGCGCATAATCCACAATTCCCCGATATTTGGCCTCAGAAGAAGTAACATCCTGGTTCAGTGTCCGCAGTTCCTGTTCGGATTGTTCGATACGGCGGATATGATTGCGGATTTGAGTGCCCATTGCCTGCATGACTTTCGTCAATTCGCCAATTTCGTCCCCACGATGAAAAATCGGAATTTCCGGAATGGTCCCACCGGAAACATTTTCCACGGCTTTGGCTAAGATTGTGAGCGGACCTGTAATAGACCGCGCAATCAGATGAAGGGGAACCAGCAACATGATCAAAGCCAATGACCCTCCCCCCACGACCACCCCCATCAAGACGGTCCGGTCTTCGGAGCTACTCGCAAGGGCTTGTTGCAACTGCTCAACTTCCCGCCGGTCAAATCGAGCCATCTCTTCGCGAATGGCGAGCATGAGCAGGCGACCTTTCTCACTCTCGATATAGGCCATCGCCTCCTGGGGATGCCCCGCTTTGATCCGATCAATCAGGAGATCTTTATCGTTCATTAATTGTTCGACCATTTTTTGGACGGATTTTATTAACATCCGTTGAGGCTCAACATGTTGTACCATCTGTCTCAATGAATTGCCGAGTAACATGACCCGCTGCTTGGCCGCCAAATAGGGTTGCAAAAATTGTGGTTGTTGAGTCAAGACATACCCCCGAAATCCGGTTTCTAGATCCACAACCAATCGCATAAATTCTGATGAGGCACTTTGCACATGATACACATCATTGAGATGGTCTTCGTCCAACGAAAAGGTCTGTACACTTTTATAGGTCACAAGACTCAACACTAACACCGCTAGTAGGGGAACAGTCGTGACAAGAAGAAGCTTCTTCTCGATTGGAAGATTTAAGAAAAATTTATTTACAACCATCGGCAGTTAGCAACCATCGGCAGTTCATTGAAGCCCCTTGAGGTGATTGGAAGCCATACTGCTCTTGAGGATAGAAAAACTTGATTGGGCTTCCCGTATCGTAACTCGAGGATCAGGCGTTCTTGGTCCTACATAAGGTGTGGGCATTGCTTTAGAAAACTTTCAGTCCATGAATATGCCGAACCCTTCCATGAAATTTTGTACCATTATAAATGAGGGTCACTCTCAGTGAAATCCATTGAATACGAGAATTTTTCTTTGACTATACCCTAACGACAGGGCAAATCTCATTCTTAGGATTGTCCAGCTCAGGACTGCTCCTCAATCTCAAGTCCTATGCCTGAACAAGTTTATCAGATTTAGGGTGCTCGGCCACTAAGGGAAAGGGAAACGCCCATATAATAAGGGACATTTTCGTATCAGCGGAAAGAGCAAGAGTAAGCTTGGAATCGTGATTTTCGGAAAGAGTCCGTCGCAAAAAAAATATTGATGACAGTTTGGAAGCAAGCCATGCTTACTTAGGCAGAGTGGAACCGGTTATGGAAACCGGAATGCCATGCACCGGCTGTTGTTCCGCCACAGCCAACGCATGATGCCTTAACAACCCCTGCGCATAGTAGGTTTGTGTCACAGGTTGCAACAGCACATACACGGACAGGAGACCGGTGATCGTCATAGTAACCGTATAAGGGATAGCCATCCAGACCATTTTCCCATAGGACAAGCGGATCACTGGAGCGAGTGAAGATGTCAAAAGAAAGAGAAAGGCGGCCTGCCCATTTGGGGTAGCCACACTCGGAATATTGGTTCCCGTGTTAATGGCGACCGCCAGGAGGTCAAATTGATCACGACTAATCACCCCCTGGTAAAGGGTCCGAACCACTTGTTCAATATAAACCGTGGCAACAAAGACGTTGTCGCTTATTGACGAAAGAATTCCGTTCGCAATGAAAAACATGCCGATTTGATGATCTCCATCCATAGCCAGGGCATATTGGATAATGGGTCCGAATAGTTGCTGCTCCTGGATGACCGCCACCACGGCAAAAAACACCACTAAGAGTGCCGTAAACGGAAGAGCCTCCTTGAAGGCCTCCCCAAGTTGATGCTCTTCAATAATACCGTTAAAGGCGGTCACAAACACGATTACCGTTAATCCGATGATCCCGACCTCCGCCAAATGAAAGGCCAGGGCGACAATCAAACAAATCATGGCCAGACCCTGAATAATCAAACGGGCCTTAAACCGATGATCCATCTTGAGGGAGGTCTCCTGGTCAAATCGTAATAGGATGTCCCTCACAGCTATGGGAAGATTGAACCCATAACCAAACCATCGGAATCGTTCGACGAAGACGCAGGTCAGAAACCCCACACATAAAACAGGCATAGTCACAGGAGACATGCGAATAAAGAATTCAATGAAATTCCAACTCGCCTTCTCCCCGATCAATAAATTTTGCGGTTCTCCGACTAAGGTGCAGACGCCTCCCAGAGCAGTCCCAACCGCCCCATGCATGAGGAGATTCCTTAAAAAACCCCGAAACTCCTCTAAATCAGATCGATGGAGAGATCCAACCTCATGGTCCATCGTATGATCATGATCATCGCGACTTCCTTTTCCCGAAGCTACCCGGTGATACACTTTGAAAAATCCCACGGCTACCGCGATGATGACCGCGGTGACCGTTAGCGCGTCGAGAAACGCCGACAAAAATGCTCCCAGTCCCGAAAATAACAGAGCCAGCTTCGTCTTCGATCTGACATGGAGCAAAATTTTTGCAAAAATAAATAATAACAAATCTTTCATAAAGTAGATTCCTGCCACCATGAAAATCAACAGCAGGATCACTTGGAAATTGGTCAATGCCTCATGATAGACGGTTTCGGGTTTTGCCATCCCGATCAGCACGGCTTCGAGGGCCAATAACCCACCGGGCTGCAAAGGATAACTTTTTAACGCCAGGGCCAGGGTTAAAATAAATTCCAGGATGAGACACCACCCTGTGACGAAGGGCCCAACGGTATACAATAAACAGGGATTTAAAACGAGGAAACAGAGAATCGTCCCTTTGTACTACCTTGGGGCATGGTCAAGGAAGTTTTCTCCAAATGCGTGAAGAACAGGTGACGCCATATTTGAAACTTTCAACAAAAAATGATTCGTAAGCGAGTGGTCAAAACGACTATTCTCTAACTTAACGACAAGACCGGCTCTTTGTGGGCTTGTGGCTCAGCCTCTATGATTTTCTTTTCTACGATCTGCATAGCCAGATCCAGAGCCGCATTAAAGTGCTCGCAGATA
>JAOUGQ010000216.1 GCA_029865515.1 Nitrospirota bacterium | reverse complement strand
CTGCTGTCCCTGATACTCCTGGCCACCATGACGCAGGGAGCAACAGCGGAGGAATTCAGGGGGAAGGAGTATCGCCTCGCAACGTGTCCGGACCGTCCCAACTGCGTTTCCACGATCGATGCCCGGGAAGGCCATGCGATCGCCCCCTATCGATACCGCAAATCCCTGCCGGAGACCAAGGTGGTGCTGAAGCAGATCGTCAGCGAATGGCCGCGCACGACATTGGTCAAGGAAGAAGAGGGGTATGTCCATTTCGAAGTCAGGAGCTTCCTGTTTCAGTTTGTGGATGATGTCGAGTTCTGGTTTGATGCGGCGGAAACAACCATTCACTTCCGTTCGGCCTCGCGCAGTGGCTACTACGATTTCGGGGTGAACCGAACGCGCATGGAGGAACTCCGACGGAAGCTGGAGGACAAACTGTAGCCGAAGTGTCGCTCATGCCCTGTGTACGGATTTCCCTGATCCTGTTACACTCCACCCCTGGCTGCCTCAATCGATTCCCGGGCCTTTCCAAGGGTGTGAGCGATCGTTCGACAACCTGGATGATTATGAGGCCATGAGGTCAAGGCTTGAACAAATCTGCCTGCGTACCACACACGAGAGCTGATGCATCGCCACGTATTGCGAGAGCCAATCGGGAGCAAGACCAGATGCAAGACCACAGGCTGAAAGTAAAACAGGAACAACCCATGAGTGACATTTCTCGTTTGCAGACCGGGTTCATCATGTGGCTGTGTGCCGTACTGCTCGTCGTCCAATGGGGCTGTGCCACTCAGTCCGTTGACGTTCGTGAACCACTCGGAACAGGAAACATTGGCGTGGTGTCGGCCCGATATACCCCCGCGTTTGAATTTGAACTGCCGGCAAAGGGGTGGTTAGGTGGAGCGGGACGAGGAGCGGTCGGGGGAACGAAGGCCTTTATTGTTCTCGTCCCCTCGGCGGCGGTCATTGCGGGCGCGAGTTTTGGTGCAGTCTGCTGCACATTCGGGGCACTGGCTGGGCATGGTTTGTTGGGCGCGTTGTGGGCAGCAGCGGCTCTGGTAAAAGGGGCCGGATATTTGATCGTTGGGCCGTTTTATGGAGCCGCGAAAGCGGAAGCTCCGGTCACGATAGAAGAAGCGGAGACTCACCTTAAAGAGGTACTGGCCTCCCTGCGCATTCAGGAAACCATGAGCGAGCATGTGGTGCGGAGGGCTCAGGTTACCCAGGCCGCCCTCAATCGTGGCTTCATCAGGTCGGTAGAGGGGCAAGGCCCGGAAAGCCCCTCCGATCTCCTCACCTATTTCCCGGTACAGGATACCGACGTGGAGCGTATCCTTGAACTCCGGGTGACCCGCATGTGGTTGAGTACCAACGAATCCTTTTTCAAGCCCCTCACCAGCATGCTGCCTTCCGGGAAGCCAGCGGGTAAGGGTGCCAAAGAATCTTGGGACCCGGTTAACCCTTCCGAAGAGCTTCAAATCAATCCGCCCTTGGCACTGGGGATGGAAGTCCGAGGCCGACTGATCCGGACCGCCGACAAAGTCGTCCTCTTTGATAACACCTGGGCGCATGAGGGAGAGTCTCATGTGTTTGCCGACTGGGCGGCCAATGATGCGAAACTGTTTGTGAAAGAATTGGAACGGGCCTATGATCAGTTGTCTAACCAAATCGTGACCACGGTTTTCTGACGGCTCTCTTCCGCAACGTGGCAGGCCGCAGGGTGTGGGGGGCGCCAAACCGCAATCAGGATCGAATGAGGAGAATCTTTTCCCCAATGGGGTGTTTCCTTCGAAGGCTCGGCCGTATCGGCCTCAGTGCCACGTTTCTGGTGGGCCAATGGGGCTGTGCCACGTATCCTCCCCCGCCTTCTTCTGCACAGTTACGAGCATCGTTGGGGAAGATTGGCGTCGTCTCGGCCCAATATACTCCCGCGGTGGAATTTGAACTACCCGCTAAGGGCTGGCTAGGTGGTGCGGGGCGCGGGGCCGTGCGAGGCACAGGGGTCCTTATCACTTTAACCCCTCAAGCTACTCTGATGGGAGCGGGAGGTGGCCTGATGGTGGGTGGGCCTGGTGGTGCAATCGGAGGCGCCTTTTTAGGAGCGGTTTTTGGAGTGGTTGTCGGCGCCGGGTATATGATTGTTGGCCCATTTTATGGAGCGGCCACGGCGGAATCCCCAGCCAGCATAGAAGAGAAAGAAGCCCAACTGAAGGGCGCACTGGTGGCCATGCGCGTTCAAGAAACGATGCGGGATCATGTGGTGAAGACGGGGCAGTCTCTGGGAAACGTGGATATGCGCATTCTGGAAGGGCAAGGCCCGGAGACCGCATCGGATCTCCTCACGTATTTCCCATTGGACACCTCTCAGCTCTCGAGCATCTTGGAATTACGCGTCACCAAAGTCTGGTTAAGGATTGGGAGTTTCAAATGGCCAGACCAACGTGAATCTCCTTCCGTACCACAATCGGTGGCCGTTCTAAAGATCAATCCGCCCCTCTCTCTGGGCATGGAAGTCCGAGGCCGACTGATTCGGACCGCCGACAAAGCCGTTCTCTACGATAACACTTGGAAGCGTGAGGGGGAGGCTCATCTCCTCGCTGAGTGGGCGGCCAATGACGCGCAACTCTTTGGGGAAGAATTTGAACGGGCCTATGATGTGCTGGCGGGCCAAATGGTGACCACGATATTCTGACTGACGCCTTAGAAGAAATCCCTCCTCATTCCGTCATACCCGACAGTCGTACTCGGGCATCCATCTGTCTCCCCGCATGGTCATCCTGATCCATTCGACGGAGTCTATCCTGAGCAAAGCCGAAGGGCTCAGGACAAGGGCTTAGGCGAAGGATCTGTGCCCAGCCGGAACCCAGCACATCGAAATGCGACGCCTCCCCGTCATTGCCCACGACGGGCTCGGCCAAGAGAAACAGGGGAAGAAAAAAGATCCCTGACGCGTACCAAGGCGAGTTCCTCACGATGTCGTCTTGCAAGACCTGACCCCAAGAAGACCCCAAGAACAAAAGTCCAGACTCAGACCTGATCCCGCATCCGAATCTGACCCAAATCTAGATGGCAGGGAAACACACACAAATCCCCACACCCCAAGATATGAGGCTTTTGATAGGCCTAGGCATTATCGGTTCAATCTGATCGGTCACACGTGTGAAGGGCAGGGCATGTCTCGCTAAGGCTTTTCCCCCTGCAGTTCAAAATTGGGGAGAACCGGTGGTTCGGGATCGGGGATCACCAGTGGGGGGAGCGTTTCAATGCCCCGAGAGCGGAGGGGCGCCCTTTTGTCCACATTGAAGACGAGGCGCTTGATGGTTGAGTCGAACCTTGAATTCTCTGCAAGCTTAAACTCCACAATGGTTTGCCCGGATTCACAGAGGGTTGCTGGTAGGGTCAATGGCTGTCCGTCAAGTTCGACACTTCCAAGTCGCTTCCATTCATTGCCCGCCTCGAGAGAAGCGTAGCTTCCAACGCACAGCTTGCCTTGTTGTACACGCAAATATACATCGGACCGGTGGGAATATTCATAGTTCAGGGCTTTACGGGTGAAATTCACGTGTAGGGTCGCGGTTTGCCCCAGACTATACGTGCGGCGTATGGGTGAGGCCGCCACCGACTTGATTCCTACCTTCTGGGTTAACAGCACAGGCACGGTCGTGGTTAAAAACGGGCCATAGGTCAGGGTCAGCAGCACCGGGACCGTCACGGTGGGCGGTGGGGAAACCGTAGTGGTACCGGTGGTCTCGCACATAAAGCGAAATTTCCATTTCCTGACATCCGCAAGATTCGCCATGGTATCGCCAAGACCCTTCAAAAAAGATATGGGATTGGTGACGTTACGCACGGCTAACGGCCCTGAGAGTTTCATCAAGTTGGTATTACTGCTTTTCGTTCCCACCCGTAAGGAGCAACCTAAATTGTCATTTCCTAAGAAAATCCTCATTTTATATTCGCCAGGATAAAGATAGTGAGTCTTCGACGGGAAACTTTCATGAAATTCGTCGATGACAGACAATGGGTATTCTACTGGACTTATTTGATATCCTATCGCCTCTGCCTGCTCATTCATCAGCAGAAAAATGGATAAGCCCATGAATGCCAACGAAGTGATTTTCATCGAAGAGCCCTCCTTTTATCCCCCCTCTTCGTAGACCGACGGCTCGATCGACTCAACAGGCAGGAAAGATGGTCAATGCTTCATTGCGCTTCTTTGGTCAGAAACATCAGGGTATCGGGTTCTTATACCGTCAGTCGGAAGGAGACCGCAAATGGTTCAAGGCATAAAACCGGTGTCAGGGTCTCACGAATGGGGATGGGTTCTTTGCGCGTAACCACATCCATCTAACGCAGCCCCCTCAAACGGAGAGAAGTGAAACAGGCTCAACAGCCGGTGACGTGGGAAAAGGCTGGAGAGGATGGGTAATTGCAAGGCCTGACCCCGAGACGCCCTCTTTAGGAATAAAAAATGAAAGCCAGGTTGCGTCTTATGCGGAATCGATGACAATATTGGCCTCCTTTATCAGAATGCCGGACGATCATGTTGGTCAGGCCTGTCTGTGGCTTGATGACTGTAGGTACTCACTCACCAAAAGGATGATACATGACCGAAGAAACAAAACCCGTGTTTACCATAGAGAAAATCTATGTGAAGGATTTGTCTTTAGAAGTCCCCCATGCACCCGGTATTTTTCTGGAGCGTGACGCGCCACAGGTTCATGTCGAATTGAAGATGCAACACACCCGTATGGATGCAGACCTGTATGAGGCGTCCGTGACGGTGACTGTCACGGCCAAGGTCAAGGAAAAGATCATGTTTATCGTGGAGGCGGAGCAAGCCGGGATTTTTCGGATTCGCCATATCCCGGAAACAGAAATGGGGCCGGTATTAGGCATCGGGTGTGCGAATATTCTCTTTCCCTATGTTCGTGAGACGGTGTCGGATGCGGTGACACGGGGAGGGTTCCCGACCGTCATGCTCAACCCGGTGAATTTTGAGGCCCTTTACCAGCAACAGCAACAAAAGGCGGCAACCGATTCCGGGGCCACGATTCACTGAGGCAGCTTCTACGGCGCAGTGCTTTCTCGAAGGGAGCGAGGAAATAGCGTATTGGAGGATTCAATCACCAAAAAGAAATCGGGAATCCACCTTTCCTTCTGCATTCGCACCTGTAAGGAAATAGCAGGCAGCCATAAAACCCTCCGTCATACCCGGCAATCGTCATCGGGCAGCCATCTGCCTCCCCGCATGGTCATCCTGATCCATTCGACGGAGTCTAGCCTGAGCAAAGCCGAAGGGCTCAGGACAAGGGCTCGGCGAAGGATCGGTGTCCAGCCGCAACCCCGCACATCGCAATGCTACGGCTCCCCGTTATCTCCCACGGCAGTCAGCGGGCATCTATCTGCTCCCCCTCCGCCCTCCCCGCATTGTCATCCT
>JAOUGQ010000215.1 GCA_029865515.1 Nitrospirota bacterium | reverse complement strand
GTTCTCTTCTGGATATCACCGAATAGTTTCGCCTTCTCTGCCTGAATCAATCTATCCATTCTTCTTTCATTTCTTCTTTCATTTCATTCGAACAAGCTTCCTATAATACAGACTTTCTCCCGGGTTACCGTCTAAGCTTTCGCATATTTATTTTGAGGGATACCGCTCAAGGGAACCTATCAACTTTTTCAGCCCCCGGGAGCCTGAACTCACCGTTTCGATGACGGTTGGCCACTCAAGAGGCACTTTCCTCAGCGGCAAAAACTAGGGAATTTCTCGTCGGTGTGTCCTTATTAAAGTATTAGGCAGTGCCCTTCCGTGCAAAAAACTCTGATTTGACTTTGAACGTAGAGAAACAATTATTGTAGAATCAAAAGCTTAGATAAAGTGGGGGATCTGGTTTGAGCGTTTTCTGGAGAATTCCAAGGGTTATTAAACAGAAACATTTCTATTTACTCCGTTCCTATTACATTTTTTCACGAACAGGGAGATCGGGATGATGCACATGTCACGGATGTTTTCGGGCGCTGTCCGGCCGTTTCGAGTTGCCCCCTTCTGGGGGTTCCTTGTCCTCTTTATAGGACTGGGAATGGCGGGCGGGTTTTGGGGAAACGGGTGGTTGTTCCCCGCTCAGACTCAAGCGGCTATTCCTGGCGCCTTCATTGAAGGGTTTTCAGAAATTGTCGAAAAAGTTGGTCCGACTGTTGTCAATGTAGCCGTAACTGGAGGTGGGGGTACAGGCCGGCCATTACCGCCTGGGCCGTTTGGCGGCCCTCCCGGCGGAGGCCCACCTGGTGGTGGACCTCCAGGTGGAGGTCCCGGAGGCCCTCCCGGACGTCCACCAGGACCTCCTGGTATGAGCGCAGGATCTGGAGTGGTCATTGATTCCCGAGGGTATATCCTGACCAATAACCATGTCGTCGAGGATGCCAGCGAAATCAACGTGACATTTTCTGATGGACGAGAGATGCCGGCAACGATCGTGGGAACCGACCCCAAAACTGATTTAGCAGTCATTAAAGTCAAAGTCGAAAATGGCCCGCTTCCCTCGATTGCCTGGGGAAACTATGACTCCCTTCGCGTAGGGGATGTGGTGTTGGCTATTGGCAGTCCTTTCGGTCTACGCAATACGGTGTCGCTAGGCATTATTAGTGCGCTTGGCCGCGGTAGCGTGGGGATTACGGAATATGAAGACTTCATTCAAACCGATGCCGCCATTAATCCTGGAAATTCCGGTGGAGCCCTTGTGAATATGAAAGGGGAGCTTATCGGCATCAATACCGCCATTTTTTCCCGGACAGGTGGCTCCGAAGGCGTCGGGTTTGCGATCGCAGTCAGTATTGCGAAGGATATCGCCTCAAGCCTTATTGAATCCGGGAAGGTGGTGAGAGGGTGGATGGGCGTGGCCATCCAGGAATTGACGCCTGCTTTAGCTCAATCGTTCAAATTACCGGAAGGCCGACAAGGTGGCGTGTTAATCAGTGAAGTGCATGAAGATGGCCCTTCGGCAAAGGCCGGCCTCCAACGAGGTGATGTAATTCTTGAATACGGAGGTGAAACGGTCAAGGATGTCAATCATCTTCGGAATATTGTCGCCCGGACGAAGGTTGGAAAGAAAAAGGAAATTAAAGTATTTCGTGAGGGCAAAGAGACCGTCTTGACCTTAGAGTTGGGAGAACGGCCATCGGATCAAGCCCTGGCGAAAGGTGGGCCGGTAGAAGAAGAAAAAGCTCCCGCCATGGAAAAGCTTGATAATGTGTTGGCAGGCCTTACCGTGGAATCGATTGGCGCGGAAAGCCGAAGCCAATACAATATTCCCGAACAAGTCAAAGGCGTGGTCGTCACAAATGTTGAATCAGGTAGCGTTGTGGAAGCTGCCGGCATTCAAGTGGGCGATGTGATTCAAGAAGTGAGTCGGGGAGTCGTGAAAACGATTGACGACTATAAACAGATTGCGTCAAAGATTGGCAAAGATGAGTTGGTGGTCCTCCTGGTCAACCGGCGGGGCAATAACCTCTTTGTCGCAGTGAATCCTAAATAAGGCAAAGTGGATACTAAGGGGGCTCGAGTTTTAGCCCCCTTTAGTTTTTTGAGGCGGCGGAATAACGGAATAACATGGCCAAGCAAAGCAAAATGGGTTCCTGGTTTGAAGAAAAAATCTTCAAGCCATTGGAAGACAAAAAAATGCCCGTCATGGAACATTTGCAAGAGTTCCAATGGCGGCTCACACGGGCGGTGATTGTCATGGCCTGTATTTTTGTTGGCACTTTTTTTTACGCCGATACGCTTGTCAGTTGGCTCCGGATTCCCCTTCAAAACTATTTCATTTTAGATTCGTGGGAATGGATGCCATCCGACCTTCCGAAAATTCCCTTCGTCTTCCTCTCTCCGGCTGAGGCCTTATGGCAAAATGTGAAAGTCGCTGGATTATGTGCGCTCGTCTTGGCAACTCCACACTGGCTGTGGGAAATCTGGCAATTTGTCCTTCCCGGATTACATGCCCAGGAGCGCCGTTTTATCGGACCCTTTACGGCTATTAGCACAGTCGCGTTTTATCTGGGCTTGACCTTTTGTTTCTTTGTCGTGCTGCCGTTCGCATTACACTTTTTGATTTCGTACGGATTGGCCTCCGGGTTTATTGCCCAAATCTCCATTGCCAATTATGTGGGTTTTATCCTCTGGTTTATGCTGGTGTTTGGACTGATTTTTGAAGTGCCGCTCGCATTGACCTTGATGGCCAAATTGGGATGGGTGGACGCCCCCCTATTACGACAATATCGGAAATGGGCATTCCTGGGCTCTTTTCTGTTTGCGGCGATTCTCACGCCCACGCCGGACCCATTTAATCAATGTATTATGGCCATCCCGATGTATTTCTTTTATGAAGTGGGCATTGTGAGCGCGCAAGTCTTTGGAAAGAAAAAAACTCCAGAGACAGGGGAGGCAGCCTCACCCTCTCCGGCCTCGGGCCCATCGGCCGCTCGTCGTTCCCAACCCCAACCGCAACCTGTGGGAGCTGTGGCCGGAGGAGATGATGATTATGTCAACATGCCGGACTCTCGCCCTCGGTAGCAGGAATGGGAGTGGAGGGATCCGGTGATACAGGTAGCTGTGTTGATGATTAGTAACAAGGTTCTGTCAGGCCAGGAACCGGACAAAATTCGAAAATCGCTGGAAGATACCTTGACGAACCACCAATTAACCCTTTTATCCTATGAGGTAGTGGCAGATGATCGCCAGGCTATTTCCCATCGGTTGTCAACACTCTGTCAAACGGCCGCTCCCCACATTGTCTTTACCCTTGGCGGAACGGGAGTGAGACCAACGGATTGGGCTCCAGAGGCAACCAGGGACGTGATCGAAAAAGAGATTCCAGGGATCGGGGAAGCCATGCGGGCCGCAAGTCTTAAAAAAGTGGGGACTGCCATGCTCTCACGCGGAACGGCCGGGATAAAAGGGGTAACCCTGATTATTAACCTACCCGGAAGCGTCAGAGGCGCACAGGAAAATCTAGCTGTCGTGTTACCGTTATTGGAGCATATGGTGGCAAAAATAGGAGGAGTGGCCCCACAATAACATCCGTATTTCTCTGATATCCTCAATTATTTATTCGAACTTATATTCTGTGGTGATTTTATCTGGAGGTATTCATGGCAACTGAGCTTAAAATGATTCAACCGTCCCCAAGCTCGAATGGGGATGTCTGCACCTATATGTGGGCATGCGCGATTTGCGACGAAACCGAAACCTGCCAAAAAGACCGGGAAGGTCATAGTCGCTGGCTGGTGGGAAAACGCATGGAACGCATTGATTACAAAGTTTTAGTGATGAGTAATAAGGGCGGAGTCGGAAAAAGCACCATGACCACCAATCTGGCCATTAGTCTAGCGCTCAAAGGCTATGAAGTGGGAGTGTGTGATATGGACATTCATGGCCCCAATATTCCCAAAATGGTGGGAGCCGAAGGCCAAAAGCTTAAAATCAGCACGGGCGGGGGGATTATTCCCCATCAAGCCTACAACCTGAAAATCGCCTCCATGTCATTTCTTCTGCAAAACTCCGATGACCCCATTATTTGGCGCGATGCGTATAAATTTGAATTTATCAACCAACTGTTGGGGGGAGTGGAATGGCAAGACCTTAACTTTCTGCTCATCGATCTTCCACCAGGAACTGGAAACGAATCTGTGACGACCATTGACCTCATTGGTGATGTCACGGGTTGCGTGATTGTGTCCACTCCCCAAGAGGTGGCCTTGTTAGACTCCCGTAAATCGGTCACGTTCGCCAGAGACAGTGAGATTCCCATCATTGGCATTGTGGAAAACATGAGCGGCTTGGATTGTCCGCATTGTCACAAATCCATTGAACTGTTTCGCAAGGGGGGAGGCGAGGCCTCGGCAGCAGACATGGGTGTCCCGTTCCTGGGGCGAGTGCCGCTTGATCCCGAAATGGTTCTACAATGTGATCGCGGTGAGCCATATACGCTGTTTCATTCTGATCTTCCTACCGCTGACTCCATTCATGCGATTGCCAACAAAGTTGAGGAGTTCTGTAAGAAGAAAGACTCGCTGGTCAAAGTATCGGCACGGCCAGCACCATTTAAGAAGTCCTAGCCCATGTTCCCTCCAACAGGTTGCTAAAGGTTCGTGAATTATCTGTTCTACGGCAGCATCGGAAATCCCTGAGTATGGCGAGAACAAAGCTGGAGAATCCTTCGACATCGCTCAGGACAGGCTTTTTTAATATTCTGCATGACAGGCATGACCAATGAATCAACTCACTTCTTTAACAACAGCCCAACAAACAGTCTTAGATTCCTCTCAACCCTTGGGCTGCGAAAAAGTCAGTCTTCTTGAGGCCTTAGGCCGGGTATTGGGGGAGGACATTATTGCGCCACGATCCAATCCTCCATGGGACAATTCGGCGATGGACGGTTTTGCGGTCAGGTGGGCTGACATTAAGCAAGAGCACGCGATCACCAAAATTCCCGAATTGAAAATTATTGAGGATGTGGCCGCTGGGGCAATCGCGACAAAAACAGTTGGCCCAGGAGAAGCGATTCGGATCATGACAGGAGCTCCGATGCCGGCAGGCGCGGATACGGTCGTGCGAGTGGAATATACCGAGCCTTCCGACACGACGGTCCGGATTATGAAGGCGGAATCCGGGCAGGGAGCGAACATCAGGCCCAAAGGGGAAGATGTCGTCGAAGGCGATTGCATTATTCCCAAAGGAACCCAACTGCGTTCAGGAGAAATCGGCATGTTGGCGATTCTGGCAAAGTCATTTGTCCTCGTCTATCAGCGTCCTCGAGTTGCCATACTTTCCACAGGGGATGAGTTGGCGGATCTGGACGAATCATTTGATGAACATAAAATCGTGAATTCCAACAGTTATGGGATTGCCGCTGCTGTTCAGGAATCAGGAGGAATTCCGGTCTTATTGGT
>JAOUGQ010000214.1 GCA_029865515.1 Nitrospirota bacterium | reverse complement strand
CTAACTGAACATCGATATCCAACACCTGACGCACCAATGTTTTCGCCAGGATTGGAGACAGTTCTGGGGCGGTAAAAAAATCTCCGCTCCATCCGATTCGGTCAGTGGTTGGATGTTCAGCTTCGACGGCTTGGGTCATGTAATATCCATATGGGACATCGTAGAGCGCCAATTCCATAAAACGCGCAAAACTCATAGGCCCTTTTTGGGAAATTTCCGACACAATTTTCTGGATGAGGTCGGGATTACCCTCTATTTGGGGAGGATCGGATGGCACGAATGGACTATAGTCACTCCTTCAATATACCTATGAGGAATCGGCTACGATAACGGCCTTCCTCCATTCAAGTCAAGCAAATCCGTGCTTTTTTAAACAAGAAAAAACAATAGATTCAAGATGTTATGAAGACACATCTCTCATTCGAGAGGAACGAAGGGTCGGTTACAAACAGGAAGGAAGAGAGACTGCGATGTGACCGGTGTGAAGGAGTAGAGAATAGGAAGGCCTTTCAGAAGAATTCTCGACGTTACACACCATGACATTTCTTGTATTTTTTCCCACTCCCGCAGGGGCAGGGATCATTTCGCCCAACCTTTTCCTGACTACGCTGAACGGTTCGTTGTTGAGGAGTGGAAGCAGACTCACCCCCGCGGTTCAAATTTAATTGGGCCGGGCGAGGCGCTTCCCGCTCAGGCTCCGGACGTTCCCCTCGAACCAATTGAAATTTAAAGAGCCGCTCCAACGTATCATTTTTGATGCGCTCCATCATCCCCGCAAACATGTCGTAGCCTTCACGTTTATATTCTGCGAGGGGATCCTTTTGCCCATACCCGCGTAAACCGATTCCGTCCTTTAACTGATCCATTCCCCACAAGTGATCTTTCCAATGATGGTCAATCATTTGCAGCAGAATCGTGCGCTCCACATAATGCACTAAATCCTCACTGGCACCATGCTCCTGGATCAATCCCTGCACTTTGTTCTGATAGGCCTGCTTCAATTTTTCTTTAATTTCTTCCTTGAGAGCCTCTCGCCCCATGTCTTTGATCTCATCAGGCCGAATGACATCCACACCGAATTGCCCCTGAACCGATTCGGCTAATCCCGTAAAATTCCATTCCTCGGCATACTGCTCCTCCGGGCAATACGTCTCCACCAACCCCTCTCCCACTTCCTCGATCATGCCGAGAACATCTTCAGTGACATCCGTCGCTTTTAAGACATTTTGTCGATGTTTATAAATGACCTCGCGCTGCTTATTCATCACATCGTCATATTCGAGAAGATGTTTGCGAATTTCGAAATTATGGGCTTCGACTTTCTTTTGCGCGTTCTCAATGGACTTGCTAACCATGCGGTGCTCAATGGGCACCCCTTCTTCCATGCCAAGCTTGAGCATGAGGTTTGAGACCCGTTCGGACGCAAAAATACGAAGCAAGTCATCTTCCAATGACAGGAAAAACCGGGATGAGCCGGGATCTCCCTGTCGCCCGGCCCGGCCTCTCAACTGATTATCGATCCGGCGGCTCTCATGACGTTCGGTCCCGACAATATGCAACCCGCCGGCGGCCAAGACTTCCTTCTTATTCTCCTCGCAGGCGACTTTAATGGTGTTGTAGGCTTTGGCCTGCTCCTCTTCGGTGAGATCTTCCCCCCGGTAAATGAACTGTTGTTTGAAGAGGGCTTCAGCATTACCCCCTAATAAAATATCGGTTCCGCGGCCGGCCATGTTGGTGGCAATGGTCACCGCACCCTTTTGCCCGGCCTGCGCAATAATTTCGGCTTCTTTTTCGTGAAACTTGGCATTCAAGACATGATGTTTTACACCACGATGCTTCAGTAACGTCGAAAGACGTTCTGATTTTTCGATGGAAATCGTCCCGATCAGAGTAGGTTGACCTTTCTCATGATACTCTTTGATTTCGTCGGCAATGGCCTCGAACTTTTCTTTTTCCGTCCGGTAGACCACATCAGGGTTATCGATCCGAATCATGGAGCGATTGGTTGGCACCACATTCACTTCGAGGTTATAAATCTTCGCGAATTCCGAAGCTTCGGTGTCCGCAGTCCCGGTCATGCCCGCCAATTTATTGTACATCCGAAAATAATTCTGAAACGTCACGGATGCCAGAGTTTGGTTTTCGTTGGCAATCTTCACCCCTTCTTTGGCTTCCACAGCCTGATGCAGCCCGTCACTCCAACGCCGTCCCGCCATTAATCGACCGGTAAACTCATCGACGATAATCACCTCGCCATCTTTCACCACATACTCCACATCCCGACGGTAGAGCACGTGAGCCTGGAGAGCCTTAATGACGTGATGCACAAGACTCAGGTGTTTCAAATCATAAAGATTATCCACCCCCAGAAGTTTTTCGACATGCACATTACCTTCGTCGGTCAGGGACACCGTTTTCGTTTTTTCTTCAATCGTGTAATCCTCATCCCGTTTGAGGTGGGGAATGATGCGATCCACCTGGAAATACAAATCTGTGCTTTGTTCGGCAGGGCCGGAAATAATCAAGGGCGTTCGAGCTTCGTCGATGAGAATACTATCCACCTCGTCGACAATGGCGTAGTTCAACTCCCGTTGGACCCCCTGGCTCAGGTCCGTCACCACCAGATTATCCCGCAAATAATCGAAGCCGAATTCATTATTGGTCCCATACGTAATATCGGCCCCATAGGCTTCACGTCGGGAACACGGCCGAAGAAATTGCAACCGTTTATCCGGCGCATCATAGGTCGGATCAAATAAAAACGATGCATCATGTTGAATGATCCCGATTGATAAGCCCAAGCCATGGTAGAGCGGTCCCATCCACTGGGCATCGCGCTTTGCCAGATAATCGTTCACGGTGACGAGGTGGACCCCTTTTCCCCCGAGGGCATTCAGATAAATGGGAAGTGTGGCCACGAGTGTTTTGCCTTCACCCGTGCGCATCTCGGCAATGCGTCCCTGATGCAAGACCATCCCCCCCAACAACTGCACATCAAAGTGCCGCATCCCTAGCCGGCGCCTGGACATTTCCCGACACACAGCAAATGCCTCAGGGAGAAGATCATCTAAGGTCTCCCCGGCCTCCAGCCTTTTCTTAAAGGTTTGGGTCTTTGCCGCTAACCCTTGGTCATCCAGAGGTTGCAGAGAAACCTCAAACTCATTGGCTTTATCCACCTGCGGTTTGAGCCGCTTCAGTTCCCGGTCGTTTTTGCTACCGAAGAGAATATTTAAAAGACGAACAAACATGTGAAATTTACACCTTAGGAGAAAAAAACAGGTTTAGAGAAATTCACTCTGGATAGGAATTGACGACTAGACAAACCTCTCTCACCGCAAGATTTTCCTAGTATACCGAATTACTGACGGGAATCAACTCACCGGACTGTGATAAACTCACGGTTTAGCAGAGGGCTTTTCGAAAGCTGGTGCATGCCTTTGCTTGACAGAATCTTTCTTGTTTCCCTAGCATAAGGCGGTTTTTCATTAATGGCTTTTCAAGCGCTTCTCAATCGGCGATGAATAGAACATATCGAAAAAGTCTCGCAGTTACTCTCAGCTTGATGCTCCTCCTTATTATGGGGAGCATGCATCGGAGCTATGCCTCGCATATCACAGAACACACGCACCACCACACCGCTGCCACGCACAGCACAGGAGTCTGCTCGTGGATGTGCGCTGCTGCTCAAACCATTTCCGGCGACGATCATGATATTTCCCATAGTTTTCAACTCGTTTCCCTCATGGAGTGGACATTACCTGAGTTCCCTTCTCTCATTTCCGTGCGTTTTCTTTCAACCAGAGCCCCTCCTCAATAAACTATCCCGGTTTTGGCTCCAGAGCCGCTTTCACCGCATCAGTTGAGTTTGAAAACGATCTCTCCGATCTCAACGAGAAGGGGGGTATTTTCGGCCAATTGGCTCTTGATCACGAATAGGGGGTTGCAGAAAACGACACAACTACCGGACAGGGAAACGCGCACGATGAAGAACATAAAAATTATAACAGGGCTATTCCTTGCTATCCTTTTCATTTTCTCTATTGATTGGATGCCTTCGGTATGGGGCATGGCCAGCCGCCCCCCATTAGTAGGCAGCCCGGCACCGGAATTCCAATTAACCAATTTATCCGGAACCACACAATCGCTTGAACACTATCGAGGCAAGGTTGTTTTGCTAAACTTTTGGGCAACCTGGTGTCAGCCCTGCACTAAAGAAATGCCGGCGATGCAGGCCGCCCACACCTCATTAGAAGATCAAGGATTCGCAGTGCTGGCAATCAACGAACTGGAAGATATCAAGAAAGTCCGTGACCATATTCTTGAACATCAGCACACCTTCGACGTTCTGCTCGACCCTGACAATCAGGTCGCCAATATGTATGGGGTGGTCGGGCTACCAGTCAGTGTCTTCATTGATAAGTCCGGACGCGTTCGAAAGATTATCAAAGGGGGGCTTCTCACCGAGCAATTAATACTTGAAACGGTTCAACCGCTCCTACAGGAAACCGTTACCGCCTCCCAGAAAGTCCCCGCCTTGTGAACCCAGGCGGTCGTAGCCTTCTCAGCGGGATTCTGTTGGTTGCCTTTTTGGGGCTCAATAGTTGGTTGCCATTTCAGGCCACCACACATAGCCCGGCCCACAGCGAGCACCAGGCTACCACCCATGCCTCCCCTCTCTGCTCCTGGCTTTGTGCTTCCGGCCATATTTCATATTCCGAGGGACTACAGCTTCCTCTTCAATCCTCCTCTTCCATTCATTTTGAAATACTCCCCACCCAAAATTGGGACGCTCTCATTTCTTCACCAACCCGATCGAGGGGTCCGCCATTACCTCCCTTTTTGAGTGAATCCAACGTTCCGTAATTTGGCATTTCTCCGTGGGACCTTTTGGGGTCCAACAGTCTTCCATCAATCAGATTTCGAGGAAGGTCCCGCCACGAGAGAGACGCTTCAACAGCTTGCTGGCCAATATCCACAAGTCTGTTGATTGGCGAATTCATTCTTTTTTTATTATTAAGGAGTAGTCCTATCATGTCATTTGATCGTCCTTTCATGTCTAAAACGACTGCTTTAGTGGTACTGACTTCCGCGATTCTGGCCATGTGGATTCCCAACCTTGCTCAGGCCAGTTGCGGGTCAGCTTCCTGCTTTCTGAACATCGGCAATCAACCCAGCATTCAACCTCAAGGGACCTTACGGGCAGATTTTAATTATAGCTACGTCCCGCAAACAGGCCCTCAGCAACGGGTGGCTGCGGTCAATCTTAAGACCAAGGAACAAATTCTAGACGAACACAAGGAAATTTCTACCATTACGAACCAATTTCAATTGAATTTAAATTACGGCGTCACCGATAACTTCACGCTTCAATTAACCGTGCCTGTCCTCTGGCGGGAACATGAACACCGTGTAGAGGTCGGAATTGATCCGGACTCCGGCCATCATGAGGGAGAAGGAGTATTTGAAAACTGGGACACA
>JAOUGQ010000213.1 GCA_029865515.1 Nitrospirota bacterium | reverse complement strand
CACCCCAAACTGGTTTCGGGTTGCAAGGTGGGGTTTCCAATTAATGGATCGCCCAGACTGGACAAGCTGGGCAGTTTGAATCCTTTTCCATACCCTCCTCGAATCTGTAATACGGCTAACAGTTGATACCTCGCTCCAACCCGTGGGCTTAGCGTGGGCTGAAATCCTTCTGAGATGTCTGCGCGAAGGCCTGAATTCACAGTAAGGTCTTGCCACCAGACCGATGTGAGTTCCGCAAAGGTTCCCCCGAGTGTTCGTCGAGAGTTAAAGTCTACCGATTGGTGAGAAGAGCCTCCGAAGGAACTCAGGTCTTGTGACCCGTTTCGTCTTCCTCGTTCGTGCGTCAGCTGGCCACCTAGTGAAAATTTCCATTCAGGACTGATGGTCCATGCTTCCGCCATACGCGCTTGAAATCGGTGGTACAGGGTTTCAAAATTTGCCGGTGGGATGACGAATTGGCTTGGACTGGAAAGAATTCCTGGATTCGCAACATCTTGATTCCTCCGGGATACACTCAGGAAGAGGTGGTGGTGCCATCCAGGAGGGCCGAATAGGGAGGCGGAAAATCCAGCCAAAAATTCTTGCGTTTTTCGTTTTTCGGTTTCCCGGAGCAAGGCCAGTTCTGGCCCGCCGCTACCTTCCGGAAAGCTCCGGACCGTTGAATCCGTATATTGCCCGGTTAGTCGAACGTCATAATTGGGGTCTGTTGGAATGGCTAGATTCCATCCAACGGAGTCCATCGAAAATCTATCTTTCTCGACTTGTGCTCCGGTTTGGGTATGCGAAAAGGATATATTGGTGGACAACGGCCCAACGGCGCCTCCGGCTTGAAGCAGCCCTTTGACATAATCGAACCGACCGCCTTCACCTAACAGGCGAAGGGAGGGGGCTGTTGAATCCGATTTGGTGATGAAATTGATTGCTCCGGCCATGGCCTCTGAGCCATAAAATGCGGAAAGAGGTCCCCGAACAATTTCTACTCGATCGATCCGGTCAAGAGGAATGGTGGAAAGATCAACGGATCCTCCTTGTTGGTTTGTGGAGTCATTCATGGGAATACCATCCAGCATAATTAAGGTGAAGTTGGGATCGGCTCCTCTGAGGTAAAGAGAGCTGATTCCACTTCTTCCACCCATTTCATTGGTATGGAGACCAGGGAGTTGTTGAAGTATGGTGGCAACCCGATTGGGTTGGTCGGGGGCAAACTGTTCAGCTCTGAGGATTGTGACGCTCTGAGTCGATTGGCGGAGTTGGGTGGAATGGGCCGAGCCTGTGACTACGATAGGGTCAAGGGTCGTCACCGGTGATTCTTGCGCCTGGACCGGAGGCATGGGAAATATCCCCGGCATCGCAATGCCTGCGAAGAGAATGATTAGCGGGAATGGCGTGAAAATCTTCATCATTATACAATGACATTCCCGTGCTTAGAGAAAGCCGTTGTTTTCACCGGGTAGGGTCTATACGAATTTTCAATGCTTGTCCACCTCTTTCCTATAGAAGCCCGTTGATGAACAAACACGAATTTCGAACCGAACCCTTGCCGACCGCTTTGATGCCACCGGGAGTGGTTCATTTGGTGGCCAATGAAGGAGCGGAACGATTTAGTTACTACGGTATGCGGGCTATTTTAGTGGTGTTTATGACGGGAATGTTACTAAATGCCCAGGGGGACCTGGACCCCATGGGAGAGGCGGAAGCAAAAAGCTATTACCACCTGTTTGCCTCGGCGGTGTACTTCTTTCCCTTTTTAGGGGCGGCATTGGCTGATGCCTTTTGGGGAAAATATAAAACCATCATTCTTCTTTCACTTGTGTATTGTGGGGGCCATGTCGTTTTAGCCATGGATCATACCCGTTGGGGTTTATTGGTTGGATTAACCTTGATTGCGATCGGATCCGGGGGCATTAAGCCCTGTGTGTCAGCCAATTTGGGAGATCAGTTTGGTCCTGCCAACGGACATCTTTTAACCAAGGCGTTTGCCTGGTTCTATTTTGCCATCAATGTCGGGGCCTTTGGATCCATGATGCTGACACCCTGGTTGTTGGAGCATTATGGCCCGAGTCTGGCCTTTGGCGTGCCCGGGATCTTGATGTTTCTGGCGACGATCATTTTTCGGGCAGGGCGGAACCACTATGTTCACATTCCTCCTGACCGGTCAGGTGTGCTTCAGGAACTCACAAATCCGCAGGCATGGCGTGCGATTGGGAAGCTGGCCGGTATTTATGTGTTTGTCGCATTTTTTTGGTCCCTCTATGATCAAACCTCTTCCGCTTGGGTCCTCCAAGCCCGGCACATGAACCGCGTCTGGATGGGTGTTGAATGGCTCCCTTCGCAAATTCAAGCCGTCAATCCGGTCTTGATTATGGTGTTTATTCCGTTGTTTACGTATTGGGTGTATCCCCTCTTGAACCGGATTGTTCCAATGACACCATTACGGAAAATGGCCATGGGCTTTTTTATGGCGGTCGGAGCATTTCTAATCTCAGCTTTTATTGAGCAACGGATTGGTTTAGGCATGGAGCCGGCAATTGCCTGGCAGTTGCTGGCCTTCGTGGTGATCACGGCTGCAGAGGTGATGGTGTCCATTACCTGTCTTGAATTTTCTTATACCCAGGCTCCGCTCAAACTCAAGTCGCTGATGATGGGCTTGTTTTTGCTCTCGGTGTCCTTAGGCAATGGTTTTACGGCCTTTGTGAATTATTGGATTCAGAACCCGGATGGGACTGTCGTCCTGACAGGCCCTGATTACTATTGGTTTTTTGCCGGGGTGATGTTCCTGGTCGCCTGCATTTTTCTTTTTGTGGTGAAGCGGTACCGGGAAGAAACGCATCTGCAGGGGATGCAAGGGGTGCGTGAATAATGTGGCAGAAATGGGGGTATTTATTCAGAGGAGGGAAATGCTCAGGTTCTTCTGAGAAAGATTAACCTGTAAAGGCGGAGAATTCTTTTGAGGGTTGCAATGGCTCGGGACTGATTACTGGTTGAAGGTGAAATTTCCCCAAAATGCAAAAAAAGATACGGAGGGAGGGTTGTGTTGCTGGAAGGAATTAGGATTTTTTCTCTCGACTGAGATAAAAGATTTGATTCACCCGGAAGGCCTGGTTGTAGTCGCCGGATTGGATATACTGAGAATGAAAGCATCGTCCATCGAATATCATGAGCCGGTTGGGCCGCATTTCGATCAGCTTGAGTAATTCCCAATATTCATTTCCGTCGTTGATATAGGTATTACTTCGACAGGAAAAGAGTGGATTGAAAATCATGCTATTTTGGAAATTTTCATATCCTTCCGGGCTGGTGAAAAATTCGTCGCTCAATTCCAGTTGATCGGCAAGTTGTCGGATGGTGGCGTCGGGAATGATAGGGACGCGTTCGAGCCCCGTGGGCCGATGGCGATAGACGCCGGTCCCGCCCGTGCATGAATCTGCAGGATTCAGGTAGACCATGGCGGTGATATCTTGATCGATGTGAGGTTGCCGTTGTCCTACGTTTAGCCGGTAGTTCTGAGTCTTGATGCCCTGAAAGACGACCGGTTGGGGAGAAAAAAATGTGAACAGAGGACATCCCCAAAGAGAGCTTAAGGTTTCCACAAGTTCCCTGGTCTCAAGGTTGAGGCTGGCTCGAACCCCCGGGAAATTCCCCACGATTTCAAAACGGTCGGTATATGGAAGGGTCAATGCTACTTGAAGGACATCACCGGGGTGCTGATAAAAATTATCGACCACCACGATCTGGTGCTGTCCCAGGCCAACGTGCTGAATCGAAACCGTGTGGTGCGGATTAATGGCTAATAGATCCGGGCGAATATTCTTGGACATTAAGACACCGTTTATGCTCGGTCAGGATGAATCAAACTAGCAAACGGTCTCATGGTGCCCCTTGGCATAATAGGAGTCAAGTGCCCCCCCTTCAATGGATCATGCTTGATTGAGATAGAGAGATATGCTCCGGCATCAGAGTTCTGTGAGGAGTCGAACCCATGGAAGTCACCTATAGAAAAGTTTTAGAACATATTCAAACCGTATTTCCTCAGCCGGTTTCCAATCGGGTGCATGATTCTTCATTTCGTGAGATTCTGTTACAAAATAATGAGTACAACCGGAACATTTTTGATTTTGTGCATCAGGAAGGCATGGCCGGTCGAGGGGGGTGTTGTGATGGGGCTTGGTGATTAAAAGCTATTGTCCGAAATTGCGTCAAGAAAGAGTGGTGCGTAGATTCGGCTCTCCGCAGCTAAAAATCCTCGTTCTCGAAAGCCGTGATAGGTGAGGGTTATTTCGGTTTCAGGGCCACGCCAGGTGTATTGTTGACTAAGTCCCCGCATCATAGACCCATACGGGTTGTCGATTTTTCCAAACCGGGTTTCCAGATAGTTCAGCAGGGATTTGTGGATAGCTTCTCCTTCGTAGTAGAAGAGGGCTCGAGCGTATTTCCCGTCTAAGCTATACAGTTTCACTGATTCCATCGTAATGCCTTCGACCTGAGGAATTCCAATTTTGTTTGTGTAGATATGCAAGGAATTAACGGAGTCAATTTCCTTCAGGTCTGAGCGGTTTTCGAGTGATTTTCCCCAGAGGCTGCCAAAGAATCCTTTGGGATCTTGTTCTATGAGTGTGGCGCCCAAAGCAGGTGTAAACAGAATAAGGCAGGCACAGACTGTGAGAAATATTCTTCGATTAGCGGTTTGTAATTTGGTGTAATAGGATTGGTAGAGCATGATGGACTCAAACGCTACCATGGTCATGGCATGAAGACAATGCAAAAATCCATATTCGTGCTGGTTGGGAGAACCACAGGCGATCTTGTGGATGCTAGGGGAAGATGATTGGGAAAAATAAAGTGAAGAAATTAGAGGGAATGAAAGGCGGGTTGGAGTTCAGGAAGATGTACCGTTGAAGTGGGGAATGTATTCCCGTTGAGGATGCGCTCCTTCCCGCTTTTCCCAGCATTCAACAGAATCCACTTGGCAGGGTTTTTGAGAATGGCTTGGACTAGTCTGGCATGGAGGGCGTGCCCGGCGCATTTTGCGATGAAATGGCCGATAACGGGAATGCCTAATAATGACAGGTCTCCAATGAGATCGAGAACCTTATGTCGAACACATTCGTTCGGAAAACGTAATTCATCCTCATTGACCAGGCCGGTATCAGAAAAGACGACCGTGTTATAGAGTGATCCCCCTAGTCCTAGTCCGCGTGACCATAAAAATTCCACTTCTTTTCTGAAGGCAAAGGTGCGGGCTCCGGCAATGTTTTTTTGAAAATCATGAGGCGTACAGGAATGCCGAAATTCCTGTTGCTGAATAAGCGGGTGCGGGAAATCAATAAAATAGGTTATTTGGGGGAGGGCCGAGGGAAGGACGGTGATGGATCGTTGTTCGTCCTCTATGCTGATTGGCTGCACGATTTTTAAGTACGTTCGTGGCTCTTCCTGGGGTACGATGTCACATTCTAGGAGGAGGTCTACAAATGGGGCGGCACTTCCATCGG
>JAOUGQ010000212.1 GCA_029865515.1 Nitrospirota bacterium | reverse complement strand
CGATGATCGGGCCTATCCAACACGCCTGGAAAAACAGGTCGACTTTCTGGATGCCCATCAGGATTATGCACAAGTGGGAAGCTGGTGCCGCATGATGAACGAACAAGGCCGGCCATTGAAAAAGATTAAGCGCCAGCCCATTTTACCGGAGGATGTGGATGCACAACTCCTATTTCGGTGCTCCCTGAGCAACCGGTCCATCATGGCTCGAACCAAAATCTTACGCGAATACGGTTATCGAAATGACTATCCCCGCTGTCAGGATTATGACCTCCATGTGAGATTGGCCAAAAAATATAAGCTCGGCAATCTTCCTGAATGTCTTGTCTACGGCCGCATCCATGACCATCAAATTACCAGTCAAACCGTAGAGCTGGGTAATGAAAAAAAGCGGGAGATCATCCGCAACCAGCTCACCGCACTGGGAGTCACCTTCACAGAATCGGATCTGGGTCCGCACTTGATGTTGTCTCGCATGCGAAAATGCCACTTCACGCCGGACCGTGATTATCTTCAATGGGCGGAAAACTGGTTACTTAAACTTCAGCAAGCTAATCTTCACACGCGACGGTATTCGGAGCGTGCTTTTGCACGGGCAGTCAGCGAAAAGTGGATGCGGGCCTGTTGGTCGGCTTGGAAGGGCATGGGGTGGGTGGCCCTGAAATATTATTTTCACTCCCCCTTACACAAAAGCCTTGGTGAAACCATACGGGAACGCATCTTTACCCAGTCTGTCCAGCATACATTCAGATAACTTCCAATCCGCGTCTATATGATGACTGCTCATTCCTCGGGTTTAGCCCCACTCCCGGATCCATTAAACAAAACAGGTGATGAATTACAAGACGGCAAGCATCTTGCGATATTTCTGCCATCTCTAGCCGGAGGTGGAGTTGCACGAGCCATGCTCTATCTCTCAGAGGCCTTTGCCGATCGCAACCACAGAGTGGACCTGATCTTATGCCAGGTCTCAGGCCCTTACTTGGACAGCGTTTCCCCGAAGGTCAAGGTCATCGGGCTTAAGGGGAGGGCAAAATGGCTGGGACGACTCCATGCTTTATCAGCTGATTTTGGTTCTCTTTGGTCGATGCTCCTCCCGATCTTGCTCTCGTCCCGTCCTCCAAAAACGATCGGGTACCTACCAGATCTGGTTGACTATTTACGACGTGAAAAACCAGATACGATGTTCACGGCGAAAACTCCTGCGAATCTCACAGCGTTGTGGGCCGGCCGCCTTTCAGGCGGAACTACCCGCATTGTCATCAACGAGCAAACCAGCTTATCTCCGATTCTCAAGACTTCGAAAAAGTGGCGTTGGCGTTTTCTTGCCCCCCTCCTACGACATGTGTACCCATGGGCAGATGAAATCCTGACTGTGTCGGATGGCGTCGCCGAAGATTTGTCTTTATTAACGGGCATCCATCGAGATCGTATAACGACGATCTACAATCCGGTGGCAATTAATCAGGTCCAAGAAAAAGCAGGTATCCAAGTTGACCATCCGTGGTTTACACCAGACGCCCTGCCGGTCATCTTAGGTGTAGGAAGACTTGTGCCACAAAAGGATTTCATCTGCCTTATAAAGGCGTTTGAACGAGTTCGTGCAGTTCGTCCAGCCAGATTGGTTATCCTCGGGGAGGGAAGAATTCGGAATGAACTTGAAGAGCTGTCTAAAGCCTTAGGCCTCACCCAGGATATTTCCATGCCGGGTTTTGTCGAGAATCCCTTCGCCTTCATGGCCAGATCTTCAGTATTTGTGCTCTCATCAGCATGGGAAGGCTGTCCAAATGTGTTGATAGAAGCTTTGGCTTGTGGATGTCCGGTTGTCAGCACAGACTGCCCGAGCGGTCCTTCCGAGATTCTCAAAAAGGGAAGCTTTGGCCCATTAGTGCCGGTGGGTGACAACAAAGCCATGGCAGAAGCTATTCTCAAGGTACTTGATCACCCACTAGACCAAGAGCAATTGCGTGCCCGCGCTTCGGAGTTCGAGGTAGGCAGGATCTCAGAAAAATATCTCCAACTTTTGCTACCGACCAAACGTCCTAGCAACTCTTCCAATTAAAGAAACTGGCCATTTTCAAAAAAAATTTCAGACCCAACTTTTTAAAAAGAACTTAAGGAATCGCTCAATATTGATGCTGTCCATCAAAGCTGGTTCGAATTGACACGAACAGAAACCGTGAGTCCTATCAGTATTTGCCTCACAATATTTGCATCTCCCAACGTCTCTACTTGGATTCCCACAGGTGCAGTCGGGACAGGCTTTTAATAGGAGAATCTTCCCCCGAATGGTCTTCGGTTGGAAAACATCACCATGGCAAAAAAATATTTCCTCTTGGAGCTGTCCGCCGATATGCGACAAGTCCTGTGAGCAGACAAACGAATGCCTTTGCAGATACCGTGACCACACCACCCTCCTTAACCAGCATATTTCTCTTCGATGACGCCGCAAAGCAGCGTCTGAGTGTCATCGCCGCAATTGGGCTAAGCGTACTGATCTCGTTTACAGGTATTTTCGATCACGAGCTGATTGCCTCAGATGAGATTCGAGTCGGCGAGATCGGGCGGGAAATACTTATCAGTGGCAACGTGCTGGTTCCCACATTAGGAGGGGAAGCCTTTATGGAGCACCCGCCACTGTATTACTGGTTGATTTCGGTCGCCTTCCGTGGGTTGGGGATCTCTGACGGTGTCGCGCGGCTTCCCAGTGCGATCGCGGGTTTTTTGACCCTACTCCTGGCCTTCGACCTCACCAGGCGGCTCGCCGGCCCGGGTACCGGCTTGTTGACGGTGCTGGTTTTGACCACCATGTGGGGGTTCTTCCGGCATGCCCATCGCTGCATGGTCGACCCGTTGCTCTCATTGTTCGTCATGCTGGGATATTGGGCATTTGTGCTCGCCATGTTCGGAGAAAAATCCCGGAACGACCACCCTACGCGTTTACCCTTCTGTGCCCTGGTCTTAGTCATTTACCTTGCAGGAGCCCTGGCGTTTCTGACTAAGGGGCCAGTTGGCGTCATCGTGCTCGGATCCCCTTTGGCCTTGGCAATCATACTTTGGGGTCGATGGGATTTTTTAAAGTCCTGGATCCATCTTCCAGGCATTCTCATTCTTGTCACAGGGTGCCTCATTTGGCCCCTTCTGCTTTACCTCTACGAGGGGGAAAGCCTGTTCAAGGAGTTTGTTGTTCACAACATTTTATATCGCATTTTTCCTGATCCTGAGCACTATACCGGTGGGCACGAGAAACCATTCTGGTTCTACTTTCCCAAGCTATGGAACCAAATAGGCCCCTGGCTCATAACCCTTCCCGCAGCCTATGCCTGGATATTTCGCAACAAAATACCAAAGAATTGGAATGGCTCTGGTCTGCGCTTCATTTCCATTATTTCCCCACTTGGGCTCGTCCTGCTCAGCCTCCCTGGCACCAAGCGGGAGGTCTATCTGATGCCACTTTTTGCTCCTCTGGCCGTGCACATTGCGACCTGGGCTACCGCTATAAGTAGACAACAAACACTCTCTCGTCTCTCCCGCGTGACAGCCTCCCTCTTCGGTACAGTTTCAGCCATTGTTCCTGCCCTCATCGCATGCATTATCCGGATAGTGGCCTTCCTATTGGCACCTCTTGATCTCCTTCAACCCCGTGTAACCCACAAGGATGGCATACCCAGTCTTCCCGGACGTTTACGGAACTGGTCGACTGCCGTTTTTGCTATGGCTAACCGATTTCGCACAAGTCCACGTGGCATCCCAGCCTTTGCTGTGACCCTCTTCACCATCGCCTTGATGATTAATCTGTTCGGTTGGTCGATTATGGGAAGTGGACGGTTTTTGCGTCCTATCACCGTCGATCTTGCAGCCCTCAATGCCCTACCCCCAAAACTAGTGGGCTATAGGCTGCATGAAGAGATGCGGGGAGCTCTGCCATTTTACACCGGTCTTATTGTGCAAAATCTGCAATCACCGGAAGAAGTCAGTCACTATGTGCAGGAGAATCCGGGTGGATTCTTACTCATCGGCAAGTCCACCCCCTCACCCTTTCCTCACGATCTAGTTAATACCCTTAGAGAGGTCAAGGCTTGGGAGATGGCGGAGGGGCGCTACGTACTCTACGATTTTTTACCGGAATCTCAGGCTTCACTAGCGGCACCCATACCACGGTGATTTTTCTGAGAAGAGGGAAAATGCCCCTAGGCGTCATGGGATTTCTGTAGTTCTGCAGACCTCAAATCTGGAAAACTGACTTTCTCTCCTTGGACCGCCAACATCCCCGTGCGTCCTTCTATTTCACCAGCGATGACCCTATGCACAGGTAAAGAGGAGACATCGAGACTGCGAGAGAGCTCACCCAATGAGTTGATTTGATACCCACGCTCACGCCATCCGGAAAGCAGCGATTCAAACACCGGCAGAAATCGCATACCCTCCAGCTCTGCATGCAGCGTGTAGACATGCCCGTAGGGACCTGATTGTTCACTTCGTCTCAGAATTTGATCAACCACATTGTCTTCGGTAATCCCATCGACTCCAATCAGCTCATCAAGTGTGGGCAGTGTCGTGGGTATCTGGGGACACACGACGGGTTTGCCGGCTACGAAAGGAAGAAACGGGTGCGTACCTCTGGTATCGCTACAATAGGCAAATTTAAACTCTTCCTCCATGCGAAAGGCATGGTCGTTCATCTGCCACCCGGCCGCACCGTGCGTCCGCGCAGGGACGCCAAAAATCTCCGTGAACCGTTCGGCCGCCAGGGTTATCTCGTGCCTCGTCCACTCCTCTCCCTTGGTCGCCACATAATCCTGCCAGCGAACGTGATCATAACAATGAATTCCGAGATCAAAACCGCCATCGCGTGCCGCACGCAGGATATGGGAAGCCTTTCGACCAATGTCTGGACCGGGCAACAGCGTGCCATAACACAAGGTCTTGAGCCCGTAATTGGCCCCAACTGAAGTGCGCATTACCTTTCCCAGGAACCCGCGCCGAAAAATCCTTCGCAGGGCACGGCCTGTATGATCAGGCCCAAGGCTGAACAGAAAAGTCGCGTTCAGCCCGTGATGATCCAAGGTACGCAACAGGTTAGGCACGCCTTCTAATGTGCCACGAAGGGTATCAACATCGACTTTGAGTGCAAGGCGCATGGCGCGCGTTATTCCAACAACGCCCTGGCCTCCGCAATTTCGCTGCGGTAGGAATTGAAAATGAGCCGTAACATCTGGTCCATCGTCGTCTTGGGATGCCAATTCAGGTCACGGCAGGTATTCTCAATGGCGGGTACACGATGCTGTACGTCTTGATAGCCTTCACCGTAATAAGTGCTTGAACTGACATCCACGAACTGTACCTTTGAAGCAGTTTTGGCATATTCCAGATACTCCAAGGCCAACGCCACCATCATTTCCCCCAGCTCTCGCACGGAATACTGATTGGCCGGATTGCCGATATTATAGATTTGACCGCTGGTGATGCGGTTCGGGTTTTCAATGATCGCCATCA
>JAOUGQ010000211.1 GCA_029865515.1 Nitrospirota bacterium | reverse complement strand
GCCCGCCCATTTTATTGCGGAACATTGGCGAGCGGGTGCTTGTGGCGCGTTTCGTTTGGGACTTCATCATGGCGCATTTTGTTTGGGATGTTGTTGGGCCCTGATGGGGTTGTTGTTTGTGGGTGGAGTGATGAATATGCTCTGGATCGCGGCGATTACGGTCTTTGTTTTTTTAGAAAAGATGTTGCCGGTTGGCGCCTGGAGTACCCGCTTGGGATGGATGGCCGGGATTGGCTTGATTATGAGTGGGGTGGGGGTGTTGGTTGTGGTGGAAGGGTTTGTCCGTTTTTGAGATGCGCCTGTTCCACGACTACTCGATTACTTTGTGGGGGAATCGGTTGTGACAACGACCACCCCCTCTTCGGTGACGGGAAAGCGTTGACGGTCGTGTTCGGGATCGTGGCCGATGATGGTGTCGGGGAGAATGACGACGCCTTTATCGATAATGGCCCTGCGAATGCGGGATCGTTCGCCGATTTTGACGTTTTCCATAATAACGGAATCGCGGACTTCGGCGTGATGCTCGATGCGGACGTTGGGTGAGACCACGCAGTTTTGCACGCGGCTTCCGGAGATAATACATCCTCCCGAGACGATGGAATCCAGGGCCATGCCTCTGCGCCCTCCTTCGAATTCATCGGCAAAGACAAATTTGGCCGGCGGGTTTTGTCCCTGATACGTGCGGATCGGCCAGGCCTGATCGTAGAGATTGAAGAGGGGGTCGACGGAGACAAGATCCATGTTGGCCGCAAAGTAGGCGTCCAAGGTGCCGATGTCCCGCCAGTATTTCACCTGTTTCCGGTTTTCATCCTGAAAATTGTAGGCGAAGACCCGCCGGTCCTGAATCATGCCCGGGATGATGTTTTTCCCGAAATCGTGAGAGCTGTCCTGCGCGGCATCTTTGCGCAATTCCTCACAGAGCAGATCTGTTCGAAAGAGATAGATGCCCATGGAAATAAAGGCGTGGGTGGGATCGTCAGGGAGCGGAAACGGGTCGTGGGGTTTTTCTTCAAACCGGTGGACACGCATGGTGTTATCCACGCCAAGCACACCGAAATTTCTGGCTTCTTCGATGGGCCATTCAATCGCTCCGACGACCGCGTCGGCCTGGGTGTCCAGAAAGAACCGGTACATGTCGGCGTAGTTCATTTTATAGACATGATCACCGGCCAACACCAACAGGTGACGAGGCCGTTCCTGGTCAATGAGGAAAAGATTTTGATAGACCGCGTCGGCCGTTCCGCGGTACCACGCCGCGCTAATGCGTTGCTGTGGCGGAATCGACATGATGTATTCGCCCAGTTCTGGATTGAACACGCTCCAGCCCGTGCGAATGTGGCGATCCAACGAATGGGATTTGTATTGGATGAGGACGGCGATTTTTCTCAGGCCGGAGTTGAGACAATTGCTCAACGTAACATCGATGATGCGGTATTTGCCCCCAAAGGGCACGGCCGGTTTGGTGCGATGTTGGGTCAGCGGGAGGAGGCGTTCCCCGCGTCCGCCCGCGAGGATCATGGTATAAAGATCACGCATGGAGGGGCATGGTATCAAATGGCAGGAGATTGAGGGAATAGGTTGAGTGGTTGCAGGTGTTGGGGGAACAGAATATTTGTGGTCACGAGGAAAAGCGTGGATGGATGGGAGGGGGATGGCGTGATTTATGCCGGTTATGCCGTGGCGTGAAGCAGAGCTTTGATTGCCGGTTCGAGGTCTGAGGGTTTGGTCGTGGGCGCATACCGTTCTTTGACGACGCCGGTTTTGTCCACGAGAAATTTCGTGAAGTTCCATTTAATCGCTTCTGATCCGAGCACCCCCGGTGCTTTGGCTTTGAGATGGCGGAAGAGGGGATGGGTATCAGGCCCGTTGACTTCAACTTTGGCAAACATCGGGAAGGTGACCCCATAGTTGGTTTGGCAGAACGCGAGAATTTCTTCGTTCCCACCAGGGTCCTGACTGCCAAATTGATTGCAGGGAAATCCGAGGATCTCCAGCCCCTGGGCGTGATATTTTTTATAGAGATCTTCCAGCCCTTGCAACTGAGGAGTGAAACCGCATTGGGAGGCCGTATTCACAATAAGTAAGACTTTTCCCTTATATTTGGCGAGGCTTCCTTCTTCCCCATGGATGCTTGGACAGGTGATTTCGTAAATGGTGCTCATGGATGAGTTCCTTCATGGTTTCCGAATGAATGAAGTGCTGCTGTGTTTCATTAAAGGAGTGCTTGGGTTGGGAATCGTAGCATTCGGACAGCGGTTTGGCCATGTAATAGATGAGAGGAATTTGACAGAATACAGATTGTCCTGTAACCTGTATTTTGTTCATGTCGATTCGGTCCGACGACGGGAACATGCTAAATTCTTCGGGCCCCGCGATCGTATCGCGACCAGATCCTGCTCGGAGCGGACTTCCCACCTGATTCTGCTTCACTCGGTTTTCTGACCCCGTGTACATACGATCCTTGTAACAAAAGGAATAGTTTTATGTCTGCAACTGCGTTGTCACCGTTTGGTGCGCTTGGTGTGTCTTCTACCTTGGTCCAGGTCTTGAACAAGCTCGGTTTAACGGAACCGACCCCGATTCAAGTACAGGCCATTCCCCCGGCTTTAGAAGGTCGGGATGTGCTGGGTTGTGCCCAGACCGGCACAGGGAAAACGGCGGCCTTCGTCATTCCCATCATTGAACGATTGGCGGATGGTCCTAAGGGTCAACCCCGGGCGATGATTTTAGCGCCAACCCGGGAATTGGCTTTTCAAATTCAAGAAACCATTGATAAGTTTGGACGGGTGCGCGGGATTTTCGCGACTACGCTGGTGGGTGGCGCTGATATGCACGCGCAAGTCCGCGGGTTACGGCAACGGCCGGATATCATCGTGGCCACGCCTGGTCGTCTGCTTGATCATATGTGGCAGGGGACGGTCACCTTTGGCAAGCTTCAGATGGTGGTGCTAGATGAAGCCGATCGGATGCTTGATATGGGGTTTGCGCCTCAGCTCAATCAAATCATTGAGGCGTTACCGGAAACCCGGCAAACCTTACTTTTCTCGGCGACGATGCCGGGTAATCTGGCTGACTTGGCGCGGATGTCTCTCAACGATCCGTTCAAAGCCCTGGTGGCGAAATCGGCCACTCCGGCGGAAGGGGTCACCCATACCGTGCATCACACCGCCAATTCCAACAAAACCTCTCTCCTGTTATCCATATTGAAGGAAACGGAGGGGTCGGTCCTCGTGTTTACCCGGACCAAGCATCGCGCTGACCGGATCGGGGAAACCCTGGAGAAGGTCGGTTGTCGTGTTGCGGTGTTGCATGCCGGTCGACGGCTGCCTCAACGCCGCGCGGCGCTGGAAGGTTTTCGCCGTGGTCGTTTTGAGGTTTTGGTCGCAACCGATATTGCCGCTCGCGGGCTGGACGTGGACAATATTCAGCACGTGATCAATTATGATTTGCCTCATGTGCCAGAAGATTATATCCATCGTATTGGCCGGACGGCGCGCATGAATACCAAAGGTTGGGCCACCAGTTTTGTGACGGGTGAGGATAATCGTTCGTTACGAATGATCGAAAAATTGTTGGGGAAGGCCGTTCCGTGTGCTCCTGGAAGCCCGATGCCGATGGCGGCCATTGCGCCGGAGAGACGTGGACCTCGACCCAATTCCGGTGGAAGGGGCTTTAGCGCTCCTCGATCGGGAGGCCCAACAAGGCATGACCGACCGGTGAGTCGTCGACCGCGACCGTCTACCTTAGCTTCTTAACACCACAGACGCATTCTCTTTGCTCCTTGCAAAAAGAGACATTGCGGTTTTTCGTGAAGCCCGGATCGGAATGATCCGGGCTTCTTTTTTTCCCTGGCCACTACCTGCCTTTCCGCCTTTTCTCCTTTCTTTTTCAAGCCCATCCTCGTTGTTGTTATGCAGTTTTTTGACTGATCCCTGAGAAGGCCTGTGTTACACTTTGCTCTATGAAGAAGTGGGGGATACGGTTCCTGGTGGTTTTAGCGGTCGTGGGGGCGGGTTATGCCTTGAGTATCTGGGTATGGGCTCCCAAGCCTCTGACCGTCAGCACTGTCCTGGTGGAACGGGGCCGGGTGGAGGAGACTGTGACGAATACCCGTGCGGGCACTGTGACGGCCCGGCAACGTGCTAAATTGTCGCCGGAGATAGGCGGACGGGTCGTGGATATTCCTCATCGAAAAGGAAAGACGGTGCATGCCGGGGATATCCTGCTCCGGTTAAATGATGACACGCAGCGTGCGGAAGTCCAAATGGCAGAACGCGAACTGGCGGTGGCGAAAGTTCGTCGGGAGCGAGTCTGCCTGGAGGCCGAACGCGCCAAACGAGAATACCTGCGTAATCAGCAGCTGCGAGATCAAGATTTGGTCTCAACCGATTTTCTGGATAAAATCGAAAACGTGGCTCAAATCACGGCGGTGTCCTGTAAGCAGTCGCAAGCCGAGATCGCGAAAGCCCGATCGGCGATCGTCGAGGCCAAAGCGACGTTGGCGAAAACAGTGCTCAGAGCTCCTTTTGATGGCGTGGTGGCCGAAGTGGACATTGAGGTAGGAGAATGGACCACGCCCTCGCCACCCGCACTGCCTATCCCTCCGGTCCTGGATCTCATCGATCCCACATCCATGTATGTGAGTGCGCCCATGGATGAGGTCGACTCTTCAAGAATCCGCCAGGAGCAACCCGTGAGGGTGACGTTGGATCCGTTTCCGGGACAACACTATAGCGGGCACGTTCACAAAATCTCTCCCTATGTTCTGGATATTGAAGAACAGAACCGTACCGTGGAAATTGAGGTGGAACTGGATGACCGGGCGTTTGCCGCCACGTTACTTCCCGGCACCTCGGCCGATGTGGAAGTCATTCTTTCTGTGAAAGAAGGGGTCCTGCGTATTCCGACGTCGGCTCTGTTTGAGGGACAAAAAGTGTTTGTGGTCGAAAACGGAATATTACGGTTGCGGCCAATAGCCATCGGGTTGAAAAATTGGGATTTTGTGGAAATTGTTGATGGCCTGTCTGAAGGTGATGCGGTGGTGGTTTCCCTTGATCAGGAAGGCCTGGCCGATGGCGTGCCGGTGGTCGTGCGCTCCTCTTCTGAATCGCCGTGATTGAACTTCAACACATTACCAAGTTGTATGAAGTCGGCGGGCAGCCTATCTATGCGCTGAGGGATACCAGTGAAACGATCCAATCCGGAGAATATGTGGCGATCGTCGGTCCTTCCGGTTCCGGCAAATCCACGTTGCTGAACATTATCGGATGTTTGCTCCGGCCCAGCAGCGGGGCGTACGTGTTGGAAGGGCAGGATGTCAGTCAGTTGGATGATCAGGCCCTGAGCCATGTCCGCCAACACAATATCGGGTTTATCTTCCAGTCCTTTCACCTTGTCCCCCGCTTAACCGCATTGGGAAATGTCGCCTTGCCCATGGTGTTTGCCGGGGTGCCATCAGATGAGCGTCAGGCCAGAGCCCTTGAGGCGCTTGACTCGGTGG
>JAOUGQ010000210.1 GCA_029865515.1 Nitrospirota bacterium | reverse complement strand
GTAGCTAACTAAGCCATGCCCCACATGGACAACCCGCAAGGAGGTTGCCCTTCGGCTCTTTTGGAACAGGACCAATAAAGAATCCGACCACCCCTATCCCCAAACTTCTGGCCGGATTTTTCGTCAGAATCATGGCGACACAAAAGCGAAACCCATCTCAGTCAGCATACTCAGATTTCTGAATGTCTCAGTCATCCACAAGGTAACTGGTGGCATCCCGTCTTTGCTCTCATGGGATTATCGGCTATTTCATACGCCAGGCAAATTGAGCCTTCTTCGACTCTATTAACGTATCCCGCGATGCGAGTGATGGGCTATGACTGCCAAAGCCCGAACAATCCTGGCATGAGAGCCGGTCGAAGGCAATGACGTAGCTACCTTGATGCGCGAGTCATAGAAGGCAGGGAGAAAATGTAGGAGGACAGACTGCTTCTCTGTGGTCTATTACTCTTTTAACACCATTGAGGTATAGTTCAAATTTTCACCATAAAATACGCTAAATTTTCATTCATAATTGAAAAATCCATTCTTATTTATGTAGGAGGTTCCACCAGTGAGAACCGTACAACCCAGCTGGCAATACACCCTCCCAAAATTCATCATCCATCCGAGATTTCTTCTTTTCACCAGCCTGCTCGCGGCTCTGCTAGGATCCTCGACCCCCGATTCCTTCGCATTCGAGACCAGAACGATTGATGGCACGAACAATAATGTGGAAAACCCTGCCTGGGGAAGCACCAACAGCCAATTACTCAGGTACGCGGCTCCTGATTACAAAAATGGCATCGCAAAACCATCAGGTGCCGACCGCCCGAACGCCCGTGAAATCTCAAATACGGTAGCCGCCCAAGAGAACCCGATCTACAACGAAAAACGCGCATCGGACTTTATTTGGCAGTGGGGGCAATTCATTGATCACGACATCACCCTCACACTTGATAACCCGGAGGAACCCTTTAACATACCCGTTCCGACTGGAGATCCTTACTTCGATCCCCAAGGCACTGGAGCACAGGTTATTTTCCTGAACCGGTCTGTCTATGATCCGGCCACCGGAGGGTCCTCCAATAATCCTCGACAGCAAATCAATCAGCTGACCGCCTATATCGATGGTTCAATGATCTATGGCTCGGATCCCGTACGCGCGCGAGCCCTCAGAACGCTGGACGGCACCGGTCGCCTTAAAACCAGTCCAGGCAATTTGTTGCCGTTCAACACCAGCGGCCTGCCCAATCTTGGAGGATCCGATCCTACACTTTTTATCGCCGGCGACATTCGGGCCAACGAACAAGTGGGACTCACCGCCATGCATACTCTGTTCATGCGGGAACATAATCGGGTGGCTGATCTCATGCATGCCCATTTTCCACGGTTAAGCGACGATGCCATCTACGAAGCCTCCAGGGCCTGGGTCGGCGCACTGGTTCAAGTCATCACCTATAAGGAATTTCTTCCGCTGCTCTTGGGACCTGATGCCCTCAAACCCTATACCGGATATCAGCGGAAGGTGAACGCCGGAATTGCCACCGAGTTCAGCACGGCAGCCTATCGAGTGGGCCATACGCTGCTCTCACCGGTCTTACTCCGTCTTGAGAAAAATGGAAAGCCAATTCCGGAAGGACATTTGCCCCTGCGAGAAGCGTTTTTGGTCCCATGGCGCATCACCAACGAAGGAGGGATCGAACCCCTGCTCCGAGGACTGGCGAGCAATCGCGCGCAGGAGATTGACAACTTTATCATCGATGATGTGAGAAATTTCCTCTTCGGCCCGCCGGGATCGGGGGGATTTGATTTGGCATCACTCAATCTCCAACGTGGCCGCGACCACGGCATACCCACATACAACGATGTCCGTTTGGCCCTGGGCCTCACACCGGCCCTGACGTTCGCAGACATCACAAAAAATCCTGACGTGCGACAACGCCTGGAATCGGTATATGGGAGTGTCGAACTCGTGGATCTGTGGATCGGCGGACTGTCTGAAGATCACCGCCCCGGCGCGATGGTCGGAGAATTAATTTATACCATTCTGGTGAATCAATTCGAACGATTGCGGGACGGGGACCGGTTCTTCTATCTCAACGCTTTTCCCAATTTTCAAATTACCTTATTGGAAGAAACCACCCTGGCGGATGTGATCCGCAGAAATACCACCATCGGCCGGGAGATTCAGGATCATGTCTTTCTGCTCCCGAAGAAAAGCCCCCATCGCAAGGGACATTAAACACTCAGAAGGGGTTTGAGAGAACAGACGCCTTATTGATAGTTCAAAAATCCACTTGGCTTTCTCAAGTCACGGCGTAAATGGTGCGTGTTTCAGAATTCGATCAATCCGATAAAGCCAGTCCTCATGAAGTAGGGTTCGGACAGCAGTGTTCTGTCCTACAGGCTTCGCGTACAAGCGTTTTGATTTTGTCTCTAACAGCCAACTTCTCGTCATTCAAATAATTTTGTAGGTACGTTGCGACAATCCTATTGCCGAGAGGAGAGTAATGCCCCCACTTTCCGACGTTGATCTGATCTCGGGGCAGGGTGGAGTCATATGCCACAAAGGCATCCAACAGGTCTACATAACGAAATCCTTTGGTATGAAAATGTTCAAGCATTGGTTCGTACTGCTTCCTCTGATGGCTGCGCTGTCTGTCAAGATCTGGGAGGGCAGGATAGATGACGATCACAGGTAAGGATGCATGTTGCAGGGCGGCACAATAGAACTCATCAAAAATTCGTGTGGTGAGAGGGAATGCTTCTGAGGAAACGGCATAGGACCCTTCGTTAGTCAGCACCGGATTCAGCCGTTTCTTCACGCTCCACGTCGTGATCTTGATGAGTCTTGCTGACGGCAACCAATCCATTGGTCCAACCCGGTATTTTATCTGATAGAAATAATCATGGGTCCCGATCTCTCGCAGGACTGCCTCATCGTTGGTGACAAAGCGCCTGTAGTCTTCAATGGTCGCTAACGGGTTCTTTAGTAATGTGAAGTTGCCGTTCTCCAGCAAAAATCTTGGTTTTGTATAGATGTTGTCCGAGTAAGACGAATGATAGAACGGACGGAATACATTCAGATTGCGATGAATATTTTCAGTCATAAATCCAATGATGACAATGTCTGAATTAAAAGGGATCCCTTCATGCAAATAGCGCAGATAGGCCTGGTCCAACCCATAGGCTCCGACGCCGAAATTCAGCACCTCAAACCGAGGATCCTGGTTTTCTAATTGACGTTCCCATGTCTCTTCATTCGCAACTTCGCTGCCGAAGGTGAACGAGTCTCCAAACGCCGACACTCGTACGACTCCCGGTTCAACAGTTTGAGCGTAGTCGTGATCTGCCCGAATACCTTGGGAATTGATTCTGACCTCCTCTGTGCGCGTATGTGGTTTTGGCCTCCAACCCAATATGGGGTGATGGCCACCTAAAGGGGGCCGGTCTTCAATGCGGCTTTTGATGAGTTGTTTTTGCTTCTCAGAGAGCACGGAAGACTGTGGATAATAGTTAACCCTTTTAGCTTGGAGGAACAGCAAGCCGAGGTAGGAAATCCCTTCGATGCCTCCATACACAAAGCAAATTAGAAGGACGTAAAACAGAATGGACTTTCTTTTGATCATCGAATTATCCAGAAATTAAGGATATTTTATATACCTAGCCATCAAAACACCATTTAGGTATTAAACCGCGGCCTGAACCCTCATTCGGAAACATGGCATCGATGATCCGATCCAGGTGGCCACCGCTTATTGATGGGCTGGGATGGGTCATGCATGGGCTTGCTCCCCGTTCACAGGTTGGCGGGGTGAGCCTGAGGTCACATCTCTCTCTTCTTCGGTAACTAGCCAGGCCCTGATGCACATGGAGAACTCTCAAGGACTGTATCATGCTGATACTTTCCAGCTTCCCTCAGGACAGGCTCCGGAAAGAAGGTAGCCCCCTAACCACACGCTCCATGCGCAGGCGCTTCGTTTCACTCAGAATAGCACCAGAGGGAGGACTAGCACTGCCAACAGACTCAGATTACTGAATGTCTCATTCAGCCGTTTAAACCGGGAAACGGTAAGCACATCCATGGAATGAGAACGCCCCTGGCGATGTCTTTTGACCCTTCCTACAGAGAACCAGTGGGCCAGCTTTTGACTTTTCTGTCCCGGACGACATACAAGAGTAAGACATTATCCAAGTCACCCTACAAGGAGCGTGCCATGCAGTGTCCATGTCAAAGTGGAAAGACATTCAGGCAGTGTTGCCAGCCGATCATCACCGGGAGTAAACAGGCAGAGACGGCCGAGCAACTCATGCGAGCCAGGTATACGGCCTACACACAAATTGCCATGGACTTTATCGAAAAAACCCATGATCCAAAAACCTGCGGTGACGTCGACATTGAGGCCAATCGCCGATGGGCGGAAACGACTCAATGGAAGGGGTTAGAAATCCTAGAAACCACGCAAGGTGGAATTGATGACGAGGTCGGCACGGTTGAATTCAAGGCGACGTTTGAAACAGAGGAAGGGCCTCAAATACATCACGAACTGAGCGAGTTTCGAAAACAGGATGGTGTCTGGTATTTCTCCGATGGCAAAGCCCCGAAAGTTCGAACCGTGGTCCGCAGTGAAGCCAAGGTGGGGCGCAATGATCCGTGCCCTTGTGGCAGCGGGAAGAAGTATAAAAAATGCTGTGGAAACGCGTAAATAAACAACCACTCATTAGGGGAGCAGGTAAGACTTTGAAAATAATTTCACAGAAATACACCGAGATAAACATTCCTCGGTCCGAGTATCTTTTCCAACCTATTAAGTCGTTCTTGCTCGTTTTTGGCTTAAATTTCTTGAAATTTATTGATAGATACCCGCTACCAACTGCGGAATGCCCGTTGGAGACGCTTGGTGCCCATAAAATGGATTTTCACGCTTACGAATCTTGCCAGGGATACAACAAAGTTATCTTGGGATTCATCAAGCCTTCGCCGCGCCCTGCCACAACATATCGTATCCGAGCTCCTTGGTCTCAGAGCACATCGTGGTCAACGCGGCAAACGTCTTGTTGAAGATTTCGTCGGCGTGAGATTTTTCGTGATCCTCAAATGAGTGCCAATAGGTGACGATGGCATAATGGTCCTCGGCAGTCCTGGATTTGTGAAGGGAGCCTTCGTCAGAGACGAAACCGGAGAACTTGAAGACCTGCCCCGCAATGAACCCCCCTTTGTCGCCACCGTACGTTTCCTTCACGACCATGCACATTTCCCCAACGGCCACCTCAACCTGCTCAAAGCTGACACCGGGCTTAAGCTTGACGGTGTTGAACAGCATTTTCGCTCCAAATGGGATAGTGATGGGACCAAACATATTACCCTCCTGGTCAAGACACCCTCCGAGACGGGTGCGTTAGGTAGACAATAGGAACCTTTTGAAAGATGTAGTGTAATGTTATCACTACCACCACGAGGTTCGCAGGCAATCCCATCATTAGCCACCACACGACACTCGGCGCACGTATCATCGCAAGGCAGGC
>JAOUGQ010000209.1 GCA_029865515.1 Nitrospirota bacterium | reverse complement strand
TACACTTATCGATAAAACAACTGAAAAGGAAATTTTCAGTACCGTGATTTATTCCCCTTACACAGCCACGTTCAGTGATGCTTTTTGGGCGTTTGAACGGCTGAAATTGGCAAATGAAGGTTCTGCCAGAGCCAACATTACAAAAATGATTAAAGAGCTATATAAGCTTGAAATTGGTCTCACCTAGTTTATTCAAAGCCTGAAACGATACACTTGTGCCCCGCGGGCATTAAGGATTAGAAACTCAGGTGTAGTCAGTAACGGGAGTTCTGCTCAGACATGAGCCACCACGCTCACCAGTTTCCCTCTCGATGTTTTTAGATAAAAGGTAATCCTTGCCATCACAAATCACCCCCCTCCTGAATATTCCAGGCATTTAGACGAAGCCGCTATTAAAATCCTTGTGCGACCTTAGAATAAAAACAGAAGCCGAATTATTCCTCACTATGCTTCCTATAATTCCTGAATTACGGCATCCAACTGGACATATGAATGCGATGGGTATTAATTATCCCACTTTAAAGGTACACAATCAAAAAGCCTGACTCCACGATGGAGTCAGGCCCTTTGCAGATACTTTTATTACTGCTATTGCCGCATTGGGTGGAAATCTGCGGGTCCGCCTCCGCATTCTTATGTGTCTAATGCGGTTGAGAGAATATAACTGCGAACCCTAAAACTGAGCTGCCTCTCCAGATTGGTGCGCCCTTTCTAATTCCTTTGGTCTTCGGCCAATCACATGAAATGAGATGAGCTTGTCAGCGGGATCAAACACAGCCTCAGCTGTCATTTGATCACCTCTGGCTGCGAGTTCCGATGGCCACGCAATAAGTTCCCATAGCGTGAGCGTAAAAAAATCGGCGATCAAATGGAAAATGCCCCGTGGCTTAGCCCATGAGGAACCCTCATAAAATCTGTAGATGTCTTTTTTGCCTCCGTCTTGATTCTTTTCCGAAGAGATTGGCGCACCGCATTCACTCATGACATAAGATCGGTCAATCCCTTTCATATTTTCCAATCCTTCTATGTCCACTTTGGGAGGATGGGTAAACGCGGTATAAACACTGCATCCTTGCGCAAAGAGCACCAGAAGTAAAACGAGGAATGGAAAACGCAGATTAGTCATGCGAGATCTCCTTTTGGTTAATTTGCCGATGAGCTGAATTGTTTTTAAAAAGCTTCATAATCAAATAATTCGAGTCTCTTTGGAAGAGATACAAATTTCGAAGAACAATGCGATAAGACCTTGTAGCGCAAAAAAGATGCCAGGCACGCAACAAAAAAACCTCCCCAGCCGCGTCCGGCCAAGGAGGCTTCTTGCATTATATTTATTACAACTTAAAAATCAACTCTTTTCTAAAGAAGAAAACCCCGCAAAAAATATGGCCCAAAGAGATAGTGACCTGAACATAATTGGTCATTCGGGAAATCAGTATCGCCTGGTTCCTATGCAATAATGCTGCAATGTGAATAATCTGATCCGCAAAAAATTGATCTACCGTGACTCCAGACTGACAGTCCGACAACAATTGCTTGGCAACATACCGGCCGATATCTTCAGATCGCCGACCAAGCACGCACGATCATTCCCTATTCGTACCCCCTGCTCCACCATCCCTGATGAGAGCCAATGCGACTTCTGATTGCTCTGCGAAAGGGAGGTGTAGGGGAAATTTGGGACTCTAGTGAACCATCGAGTGGGGCTAAATTCCCCAAATTACAGAACCATTCTTCAGGAAGTCCTGTCCACCCTTTCTCCAACTACAAAATTATTTAGACCGGCCATTCGAAATCCTTCATCAATGGTTAAAGCATCTATCCCTAGCTAGCGCATAGGTAAAGTAATAAAGGGATGTTTATAGCGAAAAAGAAACCGTGGCTAATTTTCAAATAGGGGACAGGCCGATAGCAAGAGGAATGCTCCTTGCACGAATTCATTTAGGACAAGAGGGTTTCACCAACTACAAACCGAAAGGAGTCGGTCATGTTTACCAGGGAATGGTTACGAGCAGTTGTATTGATGATGTTCACGCTTGCGCCTATGAACGTATCGGCGGAAGTGCCGTGGCAGTTCGCGGACAACACCCGATATATGGCAATGGGTGACAGTCTGGCTTCTGGGTATGGAGCCGTCCCTGCTACACAGGGATATGCGTATTTGCTGTACCAAGAGGGTGTCTTCGATAAGATTCCCAACACGCTTCTTAGCAACGTAGGCTTGATCGGAGCGACAAGTGCGGATGTCTTGAACTATCAGGTTCCCCTTGCAATTAATCCCTACGTTCCGACGGTGATAACCCTCACGGTCGGAGGCAATGATATAGCCAAAATTCTGGAAGAAGGAGCAAATCCCACAACGGTTTTAACGGAATTTCGGGCAAATTTGTTTGCTATTTTTTCTCAACTACGTACCGGGTTGCCAAATGCAAAAATTTACATCAACAACCTGTATGACATCCCAGAACTTCCCCTTCCTCCCCCCGGGATTAGGTCTATCGTCCTAGCCTTCAATGGAATCATTGAAGGTGTCGCCGGAATTTTTAATGTTCCAGTAGCCGATGTGTTTTCCGCATTTGAAGGAAGGAATGGGTTAAGACTCATTCAACGAAATGGCGCCGATCAATTTGAAGTCCACCCTTCAAACGCCGGGCATCGGGCCATAGCCAAGGCATTCAAAGCCGTAATCGAGAAAAACTGAAAAGAGGACCCAACATGAGACGTGAGCAATAAAGATACCCGAAGAAGGCTACGGGGTAATCAGAAGGGAAAAAACCAAAATACCCTCCCCTTTGCTTAAAGGGGAGGGTAATTGTCATGCCAAACCGAACGAGAGAGACAAATACCCTTCACTGGCAGGCATTTGTCTTGGCCCCCCGCTTAATGTGAAAATTACGAACAGATACCCATATGAACTGTTTAACACCACCTCAAGCAATCTTGAGAGCCACCTTTCCTACAGATTAAAAACAACGAATGTATTGCCGGGTAGCCCTCACAGTCCTTTGTGCCTTCACATTAACATCCTGTATTGGGGCCTTTAAGCAATGGGGTGATGAAACCTCCATTGTCTGGAAAACCCCCACGTTCGATCCCCGCTCTTTGGAAAAACAACCCGTGGTTGTGCTGAATTCCTTAACGAGTATGAGCCTGGAAGGCTATCGCCATCAAGTCTCCCAATCCCTATTTCTGACGCTGACCAAAGAGAAGAATCCTCTGTCCGTGCTTTCCCCCCAAGAAACCCTTGGGCGACTCAACCATGCCGGACTCGGGAAAGAGGTCTCAGCGATGACCTCGGATTATCTTACAAGCGGGATTCTGGATCGTGATACGCTTCGGAAAATTTGCCAAACCTTAGAATGCCGATATGTCTTGCAGCCAAGTCTGGCCGCCTTCCGGCAGTACATGGACGATCGACTCCGGTTCTTTGGCCTACGGGTGTTTCAAACCCGCGTGACCATCCTGAGGCTGTCCCTACAAATTTGGGATGCCCAGACGGGTGAAATTGTCTGGGAATCTTCGGGAGAGGGAACGATGGCTGCAGAAGATGTGCGGGATGTCATGATTCCCTTTGAAGAGATTGCACAAAAATTATGGATAAAAATTCTTTCGGACCTTTGGCCTCAGGCCAAAGCACCTCCGGACGAATCAGGAGAAAAGCTATAAGCCTGTTGCACATCACTACACCCCCATGCCGTCATTTGGTCAAAGACAAACGGGATTGAGCAGCACTCTGGTTTTCCTGAACTCTTCGCCGGATTGAGTCTTAACCTGTGCATGGCTCACTCCCCCAAGAGACGATGCATCAAACATGGCCAGGTGGACTCTTGCAAAAATACCTATGAAGTACTAATTTACCGGGGTAATTGGAAGAAACACCCGTTCCTAGACTTCCTGCTCGACTGGAAAAAAGGATTCTATGAGGGACAATCCTGTTGCCTGGCTTCTCGTCGGAGCCCTGCTTGGGGGCGTGATCAATGCGGCGGTGCGGCGATACGCTACCTTCAAAGAGGGAAAAGGCATCGCCCTCGCCCTACAAGGAGAGATCAACGCCATTATCGAGATTGTGCTAAAACGCCGCTATCTACAACACCTTGAAAAATTTATTCAGAAACTTTCCGACCCCTCTCATCAGCTGACCGCTAGGGACTTTTTCACCCCCAACGTTTCTGAAAATTACTTCCCCGTCTTTCATTCTTTAGGCACCCAAATCGGATTACTCACGGATCTCAGTGACTCCGTGGCGGGTTTTTACACCAAAGCCAAATCCGTGATTGAGGATATCCACTCGCTTGAAGAAGTAAGAAGAAAATTCACGAATGGATCAACGGAAATAGATCGACAAACCCTCTTGGAAGTGACCACGGAACTGCATGATCTTCTTCATGACACACTCCGGGTTGGAATTCAGACCCAGGAAGACTTGAAAACATTTCAAGACAGATCCTGGATTCTCGGAATCCGGTAAGGAACGTTTCCGCCAAGCCCCATCCTCCCACATCTTAGAAATTCGAAATATTTCGGTCGGTTTCTCCTGATCACGTGGTAGAATAACAGTGCTGAATGTGCGCTTGAGAGGAAAGAAAACCCACGATGACCATACTGACTACTCATCACCCAACCAAATACTGGCATCGGCTGGAAGATGGCCGTGTGCAGTGCGATCTCTGCCCGCGATTTTGTCAGCTTCACGAAGGGCAGAGAGGGATGTGTTTTGTGCGTGCCCGCCAGGAGGATCAGATTGTCCTGACGACCTATGGCCGATCCAGCGGCCTTTGTGTGGATCCGATTGAGAAGAAACCTCTCAATCATTTCCTGCCCGGTACATCCGTCCTGTCTTTCGGCACCGCCGGCTGCAACCTGGCCTGCAAGTTCTGCCAGAATTGGGAGATGAGCAAGTCCCGTGAGATGGATATCCTGGGCGACGCCGCTTCACCGCAGTCCATCGCCCGGGAAGCACTCTCTTCCGGCTGTAAAAGCGTGGCCTTTACCTATAATGATCCGGTGATTTTTCATGAATATGCCATTGATGTGGCCCAAGCCTGCCAGGAAGTGGGCGTGAAAACGGTGGCGGTGACCGCCGGCTATGTCTGCGAGGAACCTCGGACGGAATTCTATCGCCACATGGATGCGGCCAATGTGGATTTGAAAGCATTCACCGAAGAGTTCTACCACTCACTCACCGGCTCCCATTTGCAACCAGTCCTGGAGACCTTGGAGTACATCAAACATCACACGAATGTCTGGTTGGAAATCACCACTCTCCTCATTCCCGGGCAGAATGATTCAGAAGCCGAACTGCAGGCCTTAACCCGATGGCTGGTGGAACATTTGGGACCAGACGTGCCGCTTCATTTTTCCGCCTTTCATCCGGATTTCAAAATGCTGAAGACGCCTCGCACCCCCTCTTCGACCCTGTCCCTGGCCCGCTCCATCGCGATGAAGAACGGCCTGCGGTATGTCTATACCGGCAACGTGCATGATGAAGAAGGTGGCAGCACCTATTGCCATGCCTGCGGAAACATGCTGATCGGGCGGGATTGGT
>JAOUGQ010000208.1 GCA_029865515.1 Nitrospirota bacterium | reverse complement strand
ACCCCCTCCACCCCCCCAGGAATTATTCTTGGGAAAGAACTGGCCTTTCGGCTTGGCGTGTTTATCGGCGATACCATCAATGTGGTCTCACCTGTCGGCCCGATGACCTCACTGGCCATGACACCGAAGATTCGACCCTATACCGTCGTCGGCGTGTTCGAATCTGGTATGTTCGAATATGATTCGTCGTTGTCCTATATCAGTTTGGAAGAAGCACAAAAATTCTTCAATCTCGGGGATACAGTCACGGGCATTCAGGTCAAGGTCAAGGACGTTTTTCTCGCGCAGGAGATTGCCCATCGCCTGGAAGCCACTCTCGGCACCACCTTTATGGCCCGCGATTGGATGCAGCTAAATCGAAATTTATTTTCGGCGTTGAAATTAGAAAAAACCATGATGTTCCTTCTGCTGGTCTTAATTACCCTGGTTGCATCATTCAATATCGTGGGGACCCTGACGATGATCGTCAACGAAAAGCAACGCGAAATCGCCATCCTCAAAGCCATGGGTGCCACGCCGGGGGCCATCATGCGGATTTTCATGTTGAATGGCCTGGTGATCGGAATTGTCGGAACGGGAATCGGCGTCCCTCTCGGCTATACGTTTCTCTGGCTTATTCAAAACTATTGGACCTTTGACGCATCCGTGTATTACATTTCCCGCATTCCCGTTCATATTCTGCCGTTGGATGTGATATTGGTGGCCACTTCCGCCATCCTGATCAGTTTCGCCGCCACGTTTTACCCATCGTGGCAGGCTGCCAAATTAGATCCTGTCAGTGCCCTTCGCTATGAATAACCCCAGCGCCGCCGGCTCCACCCCCCAAGGTCCGCTTGTCTCCGTCGAAAATCTTTGTCGCTCATTTCAGATGGGTAAACAAACGGTGAATGTCCTCAACGGCATTACCATGACCTTACAGCGGAAGGAAATGGTCTCGATTGTGGGGGCTTCAGGCGCGGGGAAAAGTACCTTGTTGCATATAATGGGAACCCTGGATCGCCCGACCAGCGGACAAGTGCTGTTTGAAGGAAAGAATATGTTCCGGGTGAGCGAAACGGCGTTGGCGGGATTTCGTAATCGATGTATCGGGTTTGTGTTTCAATTTCATCACCTCCTGCCGGAATTCACGGCATTGGAAAACACCTACCTTCCAGCGCTCATTCAAAAAATTCCCAAACAGCAGGCCATGGACGCGGCCAAATCCCTCCTCTCTGAAGTGGGATTATCTCACCGTCTGCATCATAAACCAGGGGAATTATCCGGAGGAGAGCAGCAACGTGTCGCCGTGGCCCGAGCATTGATTCGGAAGCCGGACCTGGTCCTGGCGGACGAACCGACGGGAAATCTCGATACGCATACCGGCGATGAATTATTTGAACTCTTGCGAAAATTGAATCATACGCACGGGACAGCCTTCGTCATTGTGACCCACAATGAGAAACTCTCCCTTCAGACTGACCGGCTGATTCAACTGCAGGATGGCCAGATCGTCGAAGATCGCTGTCTAACAGGCTGTTAACAAACTCGAAATCTCACCAGCCCATTTGTTTCCCGAACAAATCCTGGGCACATCAAGTGCTGGGCAGGATGTTCTCAAAGACTCATCCACCAAGATCTCCTCAATCGCTTGCCCCGTCCCGCAGGTCTTGACGATGGTTTGGGGCGCGGAGCGTACCCCGCTACCCCCAGAAAATGAATAAGGCCAAACAGAAATACAAAGGGGAACTTCATCGAGTATGAAGCTCCCCCTTATTGAAGAATTCTTTGGTAGATATCGGTCTTCTTCCTCAGCCCCCTATCTTTATCTCTCCAGCCTGAATCACCGGTTGCCCAAGCTCTGCCGATCTATTTCCTTAATTAGGCTCGCCTCTTAAGGCAAATTATTAAGGAGAAGCGGTGATACGGTCCTTGATCTCATCAAATGTGGCTTTGGGAATGACATTTTTCGCCACCAATTCGCCACGAAGCCGATAGGGCCGATTTGATACCACATCTTCAGCTACCTCCCGGCTCAACCCCAGCATGAGAACCAAGTCACTGACCGGGGCCTTATTAATATTCACCAAATCCCCTCCTATTTTGGGAAGGGTTGGGGGAGTCACAATTTTGGGCGCGGATGGTCTGGCCGAAGCGGTAACACCGGAAGAGACCGGCGGGACGGAATCGCTCTTGGACACGACAGGTGACTCGGAAGGCTTCATCGCTCCGACTGGACCCCCTGCAGGAGATTCTCGCGTATCTTTTAATTCCTTCTGGTAGCGCAAAACCGTATCTTTAAGAGCTTTGTTTTGCGCTTTTACTTTTTGATATTGATCCATGACCACACGCAGTTTCGCCGTCAGTTGAGTTTTTTCCTGATCTAATTCCCGCTCACGGGTTTCCAATAACGCGTGCTCATTTTTTCGCCCTTCTTTAATCCGTTGCACTTCAGTGGTCATCATCTCCAAATCGGTGGAAATTTTTTCGTTTAACCCTTTCAAATTACGTATTTGCTCTTCAAGCGCTTCCTGATGCATCCGGCTTTTTTCCAAATCGGCCTTGGCTGACTCCATATCCGCAACCGAGGCCTCATATTTCGATTTGGAAACCATACACCCGGGCATGCCCATCAGCAGCACTACTAAAATGACCACCCACCTATTCATAACATCCTCCTCATCCCTGCACATAGAAAGATTCATCCTTGAAAAAACGCTCGTCCCCCCCATCATCGGGTTTTTACGTTTCCACTCTTATTTCAGGATTTATTGCATCCTCGCGGTTATGTCAAGCCACCCCTCTGGGATAGCCTTGTGAATCCAACAGCCCTAAATGCCTGAATCCCCATGCAGAACCATCTCTTACGACACATACCACTGAGGCTGCCGGTCTTTAAGTAAATCGTTATAGGAATTGATCCGTTTGTTTCGGGCTTCCGCAATATCAATCTCACACAGACGTAGTTCCTCGTTTTTTTGTGAAGACCGACACAGAATCTTCCCATTGGGACCCACAATTTCGCTCATTCCAATGAATTGTAATGCAGATTTTTCCCCGCGCTGTTCCCGGCCGACTCGATTCGCCGTAATGGCAAACACCCGGTTTTCCAAACACCTGGTAACCATCGCATCAGGACAATAGGGCAACACTAAATTGCTGGGGTGGCACAAAATATCGGCTCCCTTGATGGCCAAACTCCTTGCGGCCTCAGGGAAAAACCAATCAAAACAGACGAGTATGCCTACCTGGGCCCTTCCAATATCCCAGACCAGGAACCCTGTATCTCCAGGAGCAAACCAGAGTGTTTCCTCAAAAAACAAATGCGTTTTGCGATAGGTCCCGATATACCCTTTCGGCCCGATCAAGACTGCCGAATTATATAACCGGCCATGATCTCGTTCAGCCAGCCCCACCACCACATGCAGATCTCTTCCTCGAACGGCATCTTCCAAGGCTTTAATGGCTGGCCCGGACGGAATGTCTTCTGCCATCTCCTGGACTTCTTCTTTGGAAAGAAATTGATAGCCCGAGAGCGCCAGTTCGGGAAAGACAAGGAGATGTCCCTCAAAGGACTGAATGGCCTTTAAAAGAGTCTCCAGATTGCGTTGGACGTCCCCGAACACGGGTGAAAATTGGAAAAATCCTGCATTCATCCTGGACATCATCGATATCGCCATCCCACAAAAAAAGCGGGCAGAGGTGACTCTACCCGCTTTTCCCTACCTGGCAAGACTAATAATTAATGAACCTCTTTCAGATGCATGACCGCACTCTTCGCATGCTTGGTCGCTACGTCAGCATGGCCTTCTTTGCCATGTTCCACCGCTTCCATAAGTTCGTGAACCCCTTCATCCAAATGAGGATTCTTCACGTCTTTTTGGGCAGCTTGTGCATGGGTCAAGGCTTCTTGGGCATGTTCGACTAACGCATCAGCATGTCCCATTCCGCCATGTTTCACTGCACCTTCAGCATGGGCAATGGCTTCCGCCACATGTGGATTTGCTCCCGCAAGGGCAAGAGACCCCCACGTTCCCGCAACCAGCAACCCAAGCATTGCGAACATGCCCATTCCCTTCATCACGAATTGCTTTCTCATCCCTGACCTCCTCTGAAAAAGTGAATGATTCCTGAACTGGGAGAATTGAATTATCCTCTCATGCCACACAACCAAGATCAAGACGGTTTCGCCGGATCCTGAGTGGTGACTCGGTATAACAACTTGACGTCCTTTTCTGCCGGAGCCGCAAAATCCCGCGACCATTCCCACCATGATCCCGGGTAGATTTTTACTCGTGGAAAGCCCACATATCGCAGCAGACAATACACCCAGGCGGCCCGGACACCACCCAGGCAATAGGTAATAATTTCCTGGTCTTCCCGCAGACCATGATCTTCAAATATTTTCTTCACCTGGTCAGGCGGTTTCACGGTTGCATTGGGTTGTAAAAACCGATTCCAGGGCATATTGATGGCTGAAGGAATATGTCCAGCCCGAGGCAACCCGTCAATTTCTTTCCCCGCATATTCCTCAACGCTTCTCGTATCAAGGATGAGAGTATCCGGATGGGGTCCTTTGACCAGTTTTTTCAACACATCTTTATGGACAATGAGCTCCGGGTGAGCCGTGACCGTAAAATCACCAACTTGAGGTTGGACCGCCTCATGTTCAAACGGACGCTGCTCCGCGACCCACTTGACCCATCCACCGTCCAGAATACGAACACTGGGATGTCCCAAATACTGCAACATCCAGAACATACGACCTTCATCGCCCCAATTATCAAAGGGATTGGAATAAATGACCACGTCACTGGACTGATTAATTCCCAAAGTCCGAAGGCGTTGCTCAATCCGCCCCAGGTCAGGATCCAGGATGCCCTTTGCCACGGCAGCGGGATCACTATATTCATGCCAGGTGCTATGGACGGCGCCTGGGATATGAGAGGTATAAGCCCCTCGCCCTCGGACATCAATAATGACTAAGTCTTCGCGGCCCAAATTCTGAGCCAGTGATTCGGTATCAATGAAAAAATTTTCGACCACGGTTCTTTCCCTTTATGAATGAAGTGAAAACGTTCCTGCCGGTGCATGAGGAGAAAACCCATCGGACGGAGCGGTGCACCCTACCCGAGGATCGGCATCTTGATCCTGTAAGGCAACAGAGAGCGTCGCATCCAAGGGAAACTCCCGTTCATAGATGGTAAACACATATGGATCCTCAGCCGTCAGATCATACTGATCTTTTAACATCTGATGTTGATCATCAGTGAGGATATGATACCGAATTCTGGCCTGAACCCTCCACCCTTTTTCACCTTGCGGGATTTCATACCCAAAGGTGTAGTCCCGGCTGGCCAGGGGCAGTAGCCGGTTATCGTACACTTCCACAATGACAGGCTGCCAGAGAATCCATCGGCCCATGGTATCGGATTGCTGATGAACCACGGTCCCGTTCGGGTCACGCACAGTAAATTCGACCGTAAAATACCGGTCAGGATCCCCGGTCGGGATTTTATGCCCCGCCCCCGCATTGATGAGCGTCAGCGTGAAAGTGACATCGTCTCCG